>NZ_JAYGGZ010000021.1:0-91700 GCF_034931465.1 Anabaena sp. UHCC 0399
CTAACTAAATCCTCTTTTACTAAAATTGCAACGTTTCTAAGCAGAACTTTCTGGGAATTCCATCCTTTAAGCGACTGCCGCGAGGAAATAACGTTTTTTTTGACAATCTCAGCAGCTTATAATTGCTGAGTTTCTGAGATTTGACTACTTCTTCAAGCCGACATTTCTCAGGGTTATGTCGTTACACGTACCATGAGCTAGTTACCTAGCTTGTGGTAACTTAATGCTTCTTAACTTATCACATTGTTGGGGTTTTCGCTCAACCCACCTAGGGAAATCAAGTATTTAACATGAACCTACTAAATACTATGAATATCAGAATTTTTACAATCTGACACAACTTTTCTCAGAAATCTTATTACAAGTAACAGGTGACAGGATTAGGAGGGGAAGCAAAGGGAGAAAATTTAACTTGCAAGACATCCTGGTAAAATGGCAGACTTTTAATTAAAGGCAAGCACTTACAGGCCAAGGTAGTTCAATGACTGGATCAACAACAGTTAACAAAGGCGATCGCCTTCTGCATCAAAAAGTTCTCGGTTCTCGTAGGTTTAGCAACTACTGGTGGGCAACTATCGTGACGATGGGAGCTACAGGCTTTTTATTGGCAGGGATATCGAGTTATTTAAACGTAAATTTTCTCATAGTTACCGATCCAACTCAATTGGTATTTTTCCCCCAGGGTTTGGTAATGGGGTTATATGGTTCGGCTGGCTTACTTTTAGCATCGTACCTATGGCTGTCTATCCTCTGGGACTTAGGGGGCGGCTACAATGATTTCAATAGAGAAACTGGCTACCTCAAAATCTTTCGTTGGGGATTTCCTGGCAAAAATCGCCGGATTGAAATTGATTCCCGCATCCAAGACGTACAATCTGTACAAATAGATATTAAAGAAGGTCTTAATCCTCGTCGTGCGTTGTATCTCCGTCTTAAAGGTCGCCGAGACATCCCCCTAACACGGGTAGGACAACCTTTGTCATTAGCAGAGTTAGAAACTCAAGGCGCAGAGTTAGCCCGATTTTTAGAAGTACCGTTGGAAGGATTGTAGGAGCAGAGGGGTAGAGGGGCAGAGGAGACAAGATAGAATTGAGTTTTCATCCCTATTCCCCATTCCCCGTTCTCTAAAAGAGGCTAAGATACACTGGTTGAGTCAGTAATTAGCAATGCGGTTAAAAGTTTCACAATTCTTGGTTGCATTTTTGATCGTCGGTGCTTTGATGTTGGGCGGCTGTTCTACACAGCAGGCTAATTCTAATTCTTCGCCAACATCAACAGCGACCGAGACAACCACGACAACTACTACTACTGAAGCAACATCTGTATCAGATACCATAAGTGAGAGTATTCCGGGAATGAAAGATTTACCACGTCTTGAAGGTAAAGCTACGGTGGTGATGACAGTTAATGGCTCACCAATTACCATCGAAGTAGACGGTACAAATGCCCCTATCACATCTGGCAACTTTGTTGATTTGGTGCAGAAGGGTGTATACGACGGTACTGTTTTTCATCGGGTTGTACGCCAACCTCAACCTTTTGTAGTCCAAGGTGGCGATCCCCAAAGTAAAGATCCTAAAGTTCCAGTAGATAGACTGGGAACAGGCGGCTACATTGATGCAAAAACTGGTAATGAGCGTCGTATCCCCTTAGAAATTAAGCCAGAAGGGGAGTCCAGCCCCATTTACAGTAAGACATTGGAAATGGCCCGTGTAACGAAACCACCAGAGTTACAGCATAAACTAGGTGCAGTAGCAATGGCGCGATCGCAGCCACCAGATTCTGCTTCCTCTCAGTTTTACTTTGCTTTAGCAAATTTAGGATTTTTAGATGGTAACTATGCCGTATTCGGTTATGTTACCGACGGTTTTGATGTAGTTAACAAAATTCAGCAAGGCGATCGCATTGACTCTGCTAAAGTCACTCAAGGCAGTGAGAATTTAAAAACTCCATAGGTAGGGAGTAGGGAGAAAAAGTAATTATTTTCTCCTTGTCCCAATTCCCAATTCCCCATTTCCCATTCCCTAAGATTGTTTGAAGTTGTTGTTACTGGTATTGGTTTAGTTTCCGCTTTGGGTAAGAGCCTAGAGGATAGTTGGCAACAATTAATTGTTGGGAAGTCTGGAATTAGCCTGTATCAGCCTTTTTCAGAACTTGCGCCACTACCTCTAGGCTTGATTAGTCAGACACCCGCAAAATTGAGAATATTGACCCAGCAGGTTGTAGATGCGGCAATGAAAGATGCTGGTTTATTGACAAATTTATCTGATTGTGCTGTGGTTATTGGTTCAAGTCGTAGCCATCAGGCATCGTGGGAAAATTTAGCAAAGAATATGTATGCAAAATATCCTAGCCAATCCCCCTATACAGGAGAAAAATTAGAGGATTGGTTAGAGATTCTACCCCATATGAATGCGATCGCATCTGCCAGACAAATTGGTGCGACTGGCACAGTTTTAGCACCGATGGCTGCTTGTGCTACAGGGATTTGGGCGATTTCTCAGGCGACACTTTTGATTCAAACAGGGCAATATCAAAGAGCGATCGCTGGGGCTGTAGAAGCACCGATTACACCCTTGACGATATCAGGGTTTCAACAGATGGGTGCTTTAGCCAAAACTGGTGCTTACCCTTTTGATTTACACCGTGAAGGCTTAGTATTGGGTGAAGGGGCGGCTATATTTGTTTTAGAGTCAAAAGAATTAGCCCAGCAGCGTCAAGCAAAGATTTATGGTCAAGTTTTGGGTTTTGGCTTAACCACAGACGCATATCATACCAATCAGCCAGACTTGGAAGGTAGGGGAGCGATTGCAGCTATCAAACAAGCTTTAAAACGCAGTGACCTACAACCCCATGAGATAGATTACATTCATGCTCACGGGACAGCTACCCAGCTAAATGATCGTATAGAAAGCATAGTCATAGAAAAGCTATTTCCCCATCAAGTAGCAATTAGTTCGACTAAAGGGGCGACAGGTCATACCCTAGGCGCGTCAGGAGCATTGGGGGTAGCTTTCACATTGTTAGCTATAAAACATAATATTTTGCCACCCACTGTAGGATTTAATCAACCAGAATTTGATTTAAACATAGTCAGGACTGCATATAAAAGTAAAATTCAGCAAGCATTATGTTTGAGTTTTGGCTTTGGTGGACAGAATGCAGCTGTTGTATTGGGTCAATCTACACTTTAGTTACCTCATGTTGATGCGATCGCTGAGAATCAAAGTTTCGGTTTGGAAATTCGCATTGATGGTAGGCAAAATTCAGAATTTGAATAATTGCCAAATAAAACGCACATTCAGAGAAATCGATATGATATAAAAGTCGATAAAACTTAAAAAATATTCACCAAATGCTGATTCACTCCCCTGGCTTATCCAAGAAGGTCAAGGACTCAATAAAAGAGAAAATCTTCTTCGGTAATGAACCTAGTGCCGAGTTAATCGCCATTCTTACCGTTTACTTTGTCCAAGGAATTTTGGGATTGGCGCGTTTAGCTGTCAGTTTTTTCCTTAAGGATGAATTGTCACTGAGTCCTGTACAGGTATCATCACTATTGGGAATTGTCGCCCTACCTTGGATTATCAAGCCTCTATTTGGTTTTATGTCTGATGGGTTACCTATATTTGGCTACCGTCGTCGGCCATACTTGGTACTATCAGGGATACTAGGTGCTATATCCTGGGTAAGTTTAGCGACCATAGTTCATGATAGATGGGCGGCTACAGTAGCGATCGCACTCGGTTCTCTCTCCGTTGCCGTTAGTGATGTGATCGTTGACTCGTTAGTCGTGGAAAGAGCCAGGGTAGAATCACAAGCCGATGCCGGTTCGTTACAATCATTATGTTGGGGTGCTTCCGCATTAGGCGGCTTAATCACAGCCTATTTTAGTGGACTGCTCCTGGAACACTTTACAACCCGTACTGTATTCTGGATTACTGCTACATTCCCTTTGATTGTTTCAGGTGTAGCTTGGTTGATTGCTGAATCGCCTGTTAGCAAAGACGCTAAGGATAAAACCAATACTCTCAGTATCAAGTATCAAATAGGACAGCTACGTCAAGCCATTACCCAAAAAACTATTTGGCTACCAACAGCATTTGTCTTTATCTGGCAAGCTACCCCAACAGCCGATGCAGCCTTTTTCTTCTTCAGCACCAACGAACTCCACTTTGAACCAGAATTTTTGGGGCGAGTGCGGTTAGTGACAAGTTTCGCTGCTTTAATTGGGGTTTGGATTTTTCAACGCTTCTTAAAAAGTGTTCCCTTCCGAGTAATTTTTGGTTGGAGTACAGTTATCTCCGCCGCCCTGGGAATGACAATGCTGTTACTGGTGACACACACAAACCGAGCTTTAGGCATAGATGACCACTGGTTTAGCCTGGGAGATAGTTTGGTTCTCACAGTTATGGGACAAATTGCCTATATGCCTGTGTTAGTCTTAGCAGCGAGACTTTGTCCCCCCGGAGTAGAAGCCAGCCTATTCGCTTTGTTGATGTCAGTATCAAATTTAGCCGGCATGGTTTCCTATGAGTTCGGAGCTATTATTATGCACTGGCTAGGAATCACCGAAAGCAATTTTGATTCCCTTTGGTTCTTGGTACTGATTACTAATCTCAGCACCTTACTACCATTACCTTTCCTTAACTGGCTACCAGCTGATGATTCACAAGCAGAAATAGAATTAATACCCAACTTGATGTCAGAAATAATGCTGCGAGAACCCGAATCAGAAACTGTAGAGTAAAAATATTCAACACTCAACACTGGCTAAGAGGATGTTTGAAAAGTCTGTTTTTTGTCATGTTGTAGCTTGCTTCTCCGCAGGAGTATGCAGCGTAGCGGAATGTAAGCGCAAAGCGCAGGCTTCGCCAACGCTGAAAGCGTTCCCGCAGGGTAACATCTGGTGTATGTGCCACAAAGCCTAGATTCTTTCCTACGGAACGCTTCGCGTTAAGCGCAGCTATGCCGCAGGCTTTACCTTCCCGTTCCTACCCTACGGGAACGCTGGCGCGAACGCTTCGCTCAGGACTCCAGTCAGAATGACATTTTTATACCCCTTCCGACTTTTCAAAAAACATCTAAACGCCGCGCTACCGCTAACAATACTCAACACTCAATACTCAGCACTCAAATAATATGCAGAGTTTTCAAATTCCAGAAACAGCAATTTTAGCAAAATCTTATACTCGTGAAGATTGGCAGGGAGGATACGAATCTCTTACCCAAGAGTTTGATTATTGGATTGATGAGGTCGAAGGAGAAATCCCCCAAGAACTGCAAGGCACATTGTTTAGAAATGGGCCAGGATTACTTGATGTCAATGGTCAGCATTTTCATCATCCTTTTGATGGTGATGGGATGATTAGCCGCATCACTTTTGTCGATGGTCGCGCCCATTTTTGTAATAAATTTGTTCGTACAGAAGGCTATTTAGCAGAACAAAAAGCCGGCAAAATCCTCTATCGTGGTGTATTTGGTACTCAAAAACCAGGTGGTTGGTTAGCGAATATATTTGATTTCAAAATTAAAAATATTGCTAACACCAACGTTATCTATTGGGGTGATAAACTTTTGGCTTTATGGGAAGCTTGTGAACCCCATCTTATTGATGCTTACACCCTAGAAACTTTAGGCAAAGAATACTTTAATGGAGTTTTGTCTGAGGGCGAAGCTTTTAGCGCACATCCTCGCATTGACCCTAATTGTATTCAAGATAATGGCTCACCTTGTCTAGTCAATTTTTCTATTAAACCGGGACTATCTACTACAATTACAATTTTTGAATTAGACCCAACAGGTAAAGTTCTCAGGAAGCAAGCTCATAGTGTTTCGGGATTTTGTTTCATTCACGATTTTGTCATTACTCCTGAACACTGTATCTTCTTTCAAAATCCTGTCGTTTTTAATCCTATACCTTTTGCTTTGGGTATACGCGCAGCTGGGGAATGTATCAAATTCCAGCCGAATCAACCGACGCGAATTATTGTTATTCCTCGCTTTCCAAAAGGGGAAAATACAGGAGTAAAAATTCTGGAAACACAAGCAGGTTTTGTGTTTCACCACGTTAATGCTTTTGCTCTAGGGCATGAAATTTATGTTGACTCCATTTGCTATGATGCTTTACCAGAAGTAGAACCAGAAAGCGATTTTCGTCAAGTTGATTTTGATGCGGGTTCTCCTGGTCAACTCTGGCGTTTCCATCTCAATCTTCAGAATGAGACGGTAGAACGTAATTTAATTGAGAGTCGTTGTTGTGAATTTCCCAGCATACATCCTGACCATGTAGGACGCACTTACAAATATATTTATATAGGTGCAGGTCATGCAGAAACTGGTAATGCACCATTGCAAGCATTACTAAAAATTGATTTAGAGTCTGGAGAAAGACAACTTTGGAGTGCTGCGCCGCGTGGGTTTATGGGTGAGCCGATTTTTGTACCGCGTCCAGATGCTGAAACAGAAGATGATGGCTGGTTGCTAGCTTTAGTTTATGATGCTGCGCATCATCGCTCAGATGTGGTGATTTTAGATGCTCGTGATTTAGCAAAAGGTGCGATCGCCTTTGGCGGGGCGAAGCCCATCGCTCGACTTCATCTCAAACATCATATCCCCTATGGTCTACATGGCAGCTTTACCTCTCAGGTATTCGCGCCTATTTAGCTGAAAGTCACCCCAGTTGATTCAACAAACTGGGGTAATGGTTTAGCCTATACTCTGACCCTAAATATGCTGAAAGTTTACCTTTAGCTGATCACGGGGATGAGGTGCGGGAATCATCACCAAATCCAGGTTTTGATCTGGTATTAGTTGCCAATCATACTCACGCAGCAAGAGGGCTGCAAACAACTTCATCTCCAACTTGGCGAACTCTCTACCCAAGCATTCACGCACTCCACCACCAAAGGGGAGATAGCTAAAAGGTTTTGTTTTATTCTCTATGCGTTCTGGACTAAATCTTTGTGGATCAAAGCTTTGAGGGTCAGTATATATATTGCTGTCTTGATGAGTTCCACCAATTTGATAGAGAACAGACCAACCTTCAGGAATTAAGTAGCCATTGAACTCACATGATTTAATTACATCCCGAAAGCCACCACCCACAGGCGGAATCACGCGCAAGACTTCCTTGAGTACCTGGTCAAGATAGGTCATCTGATTGAGATGTTCTATAGACAAAGGTTCGGTAATATTTAGCTGCTGTTGTTCTACACGGGCAGTTGCTAGAATTTCTGGATGCTGGGCTAATAGTAAACAAAAAGAAGCGATCGCTGATGTTAAAGTTTCATGACCAGCAAATAGCAGTAATAGCACTTGGTCTTTGAGTTCCGGTAAACTCAAGCTATTTCCCTCTTCATCTTTGGCTTGTAACAAAATTCCTAAAGCATCTTCACTAGAACTAGGTTGTTGTTGACGCTGTAGCACGAGCTTTTCAATTTTTGCTAGTAGTTGCTGACGACAACTTAACCCCCGTCCAAACTTAGTCCAGGGTAAGGATATGGGAATTGTAAACAGGCCTTCACACCATTCCTCAAACAACTCAGCCAATTGGCGATCGCTGGTTGTATCTGTTCCTATGAGTAACTTACAGGCAACATCAAAAGTATACTGTCTGAGTTCGGGATACCACGTTAATGTACCCAGACTCTCCCATTTATGCAAATAAGTCTGAGTAATCTCTGCCATTTTTGTCACATACCCAGTTAAAGCCCTGGGTTGAAAGGCTTGTGATAACAGCTTACGTCGCTTCTGGTGTATACCTCCTGTCTGTACTGCTAATGATGCTGGCCCTAATAAAGCCTTGGTACTAGCAGGCCAAGTGGCAGAAAAATATTGATTCTCATTGGTTAGCAGAAAACGATTGGCTTCAAATCCGATCATTAACACTGTAGGACGACCAAACAAATGCGTTTTGAATATCGACCCGTATTGCTGCTGTCGCTTTTTAGTAAAATTGGCATCGCGTAAAAAGCTAATTGTCTCCCCAATCATAGGCAGACCCAATTTGCCAGGCGGTAAAGGTGGCTGCTTATTATACTTAATGTTCATATTAATTTCTCCAACTATTTATTAACAATTTTGAACTAAATTGGATAAAAATAAAAATGTAACAAAAACTACAAAAAATCTATATTTCCCGAAAACGCGGGATAAGCTAGGCATATATGTATCCGGTTCGCCAAAAACCGCGATTAGGAGAAAATCTTATGGTGTCAACCCCTATCATTCCTTTAGAAGCTGCTACTCCAGCACATATTTGCCCATTTGACCAAGCTTGTAGTTATTTAGAAGCAGCAGGGAAAGAATTAAGGTTAGATCAAGGTATCTTGGAAATTCTCAGTCACCCACGCAAGGTAGTGACAGTTTCCATTCCCGTAAAGCTAGACAATGGTGATATTCGGGTATTAGCAGGACATCGAGTACAACATTCTGATGTTTTAGGCCCCTACAAAGGCGGAACTCGATACCATCCGGCTGTTACACTGCGGGAAGTATCGGCTTTAGCTATGCTGATGACTTGGAAATGTGCGCTGTTGGGTATACCTTATGGTGGTGCAAAAGGAGGTATTGCGATCGACCCACAAAATTATAGTGTGGGCGAATTAGAACGAATTACTCGCCGCTATACTAGCGAATTAATTAAAGATATTGGCCCCTCAGTAGACATACCCGCACCAGATATGGGAACTTCCGCCCGTGAAATGGCTTGGATGATGGATACATATTCAGTGAATGTGGGTCATTCTGTACCCGGAGTTGTCACAGGTAAGCCTCTATCTATCGGCGGTTCACTGGGACGAGAAATGGCCACCGGACGCGGTGTGATGATTATCGTCCGGGAAGCATTAGCAGATATGGGCAAATCTCTAGAGGGAATGCGAGTAGTTATCCAAGGTTTTGGGAATGTGGGAGGCGCAGCAGCGGAATTACTCTACCAAGCCGGAGCAAAAATCATTGCTGTTTCCACTGCTACAGGTGGGGTTTATTCATCTCATGGTCTTGATATTCCCGCATTAAAAGCTTATGCTGCCGAAAATCGTAAAAGTGTAGTAGGTTTCCCACAAGCATCAGCTATTAGCAATGCAGAGTTACTGACTTTACGCTGTGATGTGTTAATTCCCGCCGCCTTAGAAAACCAAATTACAGCAGAAAATGTCCATCAAGTGAGAGCGCAAATTATTGCAGAAGCAGCTAACGGGCCAATAACACTGGAAGCAAACCAAGTTCTAGAGGCGCAGGGTGTAACTGTCCTACCAGATATCCTAGCCAATGCTGGTGGTGTAGTAGTAAGTTACTTAGAATGGGTGCAAGGTCTTTCGTACCTCTTTTGGGATGAAGTACGTGTCAACCGCGAAATGGAACACTTGATGGTGCAAGCATATCATCACGTAATCCAACAGTCCAAAGTGCGGCAAGTTCCCCTCCGGTTAGCAGCGTATACTCTGGGAGTCGGTAGAGTTGCTCAAGCCTTAAATGACAGGGGTCTATATCCTTAACATCCAACTTTTTCTGACAAAGTAGAGACGTAGGATTGCTGCGTCTCTAAAAGGTTTCTGGATAACCTCTACTATTCCTTTATTCCCTGGGGAAAAACCTTCACAGCATCACCTACGATGGATATCTGCACTCGTGTACCTACGGGTAATGCCATATCTGTTGTTGTCCGCACATGAATTTCTTTACCAGAAGGAGTTTGCAAACAATATTGGTACTCGCGCCCTAAAAACCTGCGGGTGCGGATAAATACAGGGGCATCGGTGGCTGGTGTTAAAATCAAGTCTTCTTGGCGGATCATAATTTCGCCTAAATTGTTGATGTAATTAGCTGGTAACTCAAAACAACCAACTTCTGTTTCCCAGACATTACCTTGGCGACTGGCAGATAGAAAATTAGCCTGGGTGACAAATTCCGCGACAAACCTTGAGGCTGGATGAGTGTAGATTTCTTCTGGTGTGCCTATTTGTTCTAAATGTCCTTGTCGCATCACGCCGACTATGTCAGAGATGGCTAATGCTTCTTCTTGATCGTGGGTAACGAAAATGGCTGAAGTACCTGCTGCTTTGAGAATGTCTCGGACTTCTTCCCGCAACTGTAACCTAACTTGAATATCCAGATTACTTAATGGTTCATCTAAAAGCATCAGTTGAGGTTGGGGTGCTAAGGCACGGGCTAGGGCGACACGCTGCTGCTGTCCACCAGAGAGTTCGTAAGGGTAACGTTTTTCGAGTCCTGCTAATCTCACTAAGGCTAGGACTTCGGCTACACGTTTTTGTATTTGCTGTTTACTAATATTTCTCAACCCAAAGGTTACATTTTCTTCGACGTTGAGATGAGGAAATAGCGCATAATCTTGAAAGACAACACCAATATCACGCTGTTCTACAGGGATAAAAATAGAGTTGTTGCTAACTATCTGTTCACCAATTTTAATTGTTCCTGTTGGTAGACGCTCAAAACCTGCAATTAGTCGCAACAGAGTAGTTTTACCGCAACCAGAGGGGCCAAGTAATCCTAAAACATCCCCTTGTTGCAGTATAAATGATACGTTATCCACAGCAGGAGAGGTGTTTTCTGAAAATTGCTTGGTGACGTTCTGTAGGTGTAGGATGGCTGGCTGCATAGGTAGATAACTAGGGAGATACAAAGGCGAAATAAATTAGAGTTTTGTTGGTGCTGGTACTTGGTTTATCACTTTCTCTTTTTTAATGTTCTCTTGAGATAACACTAATAAGGTTGAACTCATAGAGACTAATAGCATAGCCAGGGAAGCAGCTGCGGCATCGGCAAATTCAACATTTTCTGTCGCTTGCCAAATTTGCGTTGCTAAGGTGTTAAAGCCTATGGGGGCTAGCAGCATAGTTGCAGGTAGTTCTTTAATTGCGGTCAGAAATACTAAGACTGCACCACTTAATACGCCTGGTTTGACTAAGGGGAGGGTAATTTCTATTAAAGTTTGCCAAGCTGATCTGCCTAAACTTCTGGCTGATTCTTCTAATTGGGGATTTACTTGTAATAGAGAAGTGCGGACTGTGCCTACTGATTGCGGTAAAAATAAGACTAAATATGCAAAGACTAACATTGGTAGAGTTTGGTACAGGAATGGCAGGTAATTAGCTCCAAAAAACACCAGTGATAAGGCTATGACAATTCCTGGGATACCAAAACTTATATAAGAAAAACGTTCAATAACAGCTGTAATTTTACTGGGAAAGCGGACTGATAAAATGGCGATGGGTAAGGCAAAGATGGTGGCAGCTAAAGCCGCTAGTCCGGCTGCCGAGGCTGAGTTGAAGATAGTGGGGAGTAAATTGGGGAAGGTATAGCCAGTATTAAATCCCCGTAGTAGCCAAAATAGGGTAATACCGACTGGTAAGAACACACCAAAGCTAGTGATGAGTAAGCAAAAACCGAGGGCTGGCCATTTCCAAATTCCCAATTTAATGATTTTCGGTGGACGTAGGGAGGCTGAACCACGACTATAATATGCAGCACGCGATCGCATTCGATACTCTAGCCATAAAATTACCAATACCAGTGTTACCAACATTAAAGATAAAACTGCGGCGGTGTTACGGTTAAAACTGGCTTTATATTGCAGAAAAATAGCCCGTGTAAAGGTATCAAACCGCATCAAAGATGGTGTACCAAAGTCTCGTAATCCATATAAGGCTACCAATAATCCCCCGGCGATGATTGATGGTCTCAACTGCGGCAATACGACCCGGAAAAAGGTTTCGCTGCTACTGTAACCTAAACTGCGGGAGGCTTCTTCTATGGAAGGATCTATCCCTTGCAAGCCAGAACGCACACTCAGCAGTAAATAGGGATAGGTAAATAAAGTAATTGCGAGAACTGTCCCCGGAAAACCATAAATCGAAGGTAACTCTTCTACCCCCAAAGGTTCTAGCAATAATTGCAAAAAGCTACCCCTGGGGGCTAAGGTGGCAATCAGGGCAAAACTACCAACGTAGCTAGGCACTGCCAGGGGTAATGTTGTGGCGATTAACCAAAAGTTTCTCCCTGGTAAGTCTGTCCGCACGGTCAAAAATGCTAAGGGTACGGCAATCAGGGTTGAGAATAAGGTGACAGTTGCGGCCATTAATGCACTGTTGCAAAAAATGGCGATATTGCGAGGACGAGAGATCAATTCCCAGAACTCTTCCCCGCCAATACCTACTGCACGGGTAACTAAGTAGACCAAAGGCAGGGCAATAGCGATCGCTACTACTCCTGCTGCTATGGTGAGAAATAAGGGAGGGCGAACCGAAGATTTCAATGTCTACAAAACTCCTGCCTGTTGTAATAATTCCAATGTTCCTGGCAAATCATTTAAGTTAGTCAGGTTAACGTTAGGCGGATTCAGCTTGTTCAGTGGTAATTGATTTGCTGGCCCTGGTATTCCTTTGACTAGGGGGTACTCGTTAGTCTGTTGAGCAAAGTAAGTTTGTGAACTCGGTTTGAGTAGGTAGCCAATCAATTTTTCTACTTCCGGTTTTTGTTTGGTGGAGTTGACAATGGCGACTCCAGCAATGTTAATCATTGAGCCTGAGTCTTTATTGGTGTAGTGAGAGGCTACTGGTAAGTTGGGGTTAGTTTTTTTCAAGTTAGGTAAGTAGTAGTGATTAACTAACCCTAGCTGAACTTCTCCCCGTCCTAGTGCTTCTACGATTGTGGTATTGTTGCGGTAATCTTTAACACCATTGACTTTCATTGCCCGTAACCATTGCAGCGTCTTGGGTTCTCCCTCTAGCACCCGCATGGCGGTGACAAATGATTGAAATGAGCCGTTAGTGGGGGCCCAAGCAACTTTACCGCGCCATTGTGGTTGTGTTAATTGCAAAATAGAGGTCGGGAGTTGATTTTTCTTGACTAGCTTGGTGTTGTAGTTAATCACCCGCGCGCGTCCAGAAATTCCTAGCCAATGTCCTTGGGGAGAACGAAAGCGAGAATCTACCTGATTGAGTAAGTTAGATGAAATGGGTAGGGTACGCTTTTGTTTTTCTAGAGTGCCTAATGCACCTGCATCTTGGGCAAAAAATAAATCAGCACGGCTGTTTTTACCTTCTTCCAAAAGTGCGATCGCTAATTCGGCTGTATCGCCATAACGCACCTGAATATCTAAATTTAAGTCTTTTTTGGCTTGTGCAAGCAATGGCTCAATCAGTTTTTGCCCTCTACCTGAATAGATAGTAATGGTTTTGGTTTGGGCATTGACACTTAAGCCCATTCCCCAGCTGAGCATAAAAGCCATAGCTCCAGCTGAGACTTTCATCAATGGCAACGTTTTCACTCTCTCAGTCTCCATTTTCCCTTAACAGGAAGTTTTTGCAATAATTTTTCTCCTCTCAACCATTACCATTAACTAGCACTTCTAAGCAAGAAAAATTCTCAAAAACTTTAGAGGTTTCTTTTTTACTTTATAGAATGCAGCTAATAACAGCTTAGATAACTTGAACTTGCTGCATGAGTTGGAGCGTTGTTTCTAAATCATTCAGATTACTCAAGTCGATACTTTGAGTTTGTTTTTTAATATCTTTGAGAGATTTCAATTTTTCCGGGGTAGCAACTGCTGAAGCGAGGGGATATTCATAGGTTTGATTAGCAAAGTAATTTTGAGCAGTTTCACTGAGCATAAATTCCCCAAACTTTTGCGCCATATTAGGATTCTTGGCGTTGTTGAGAATCGCTATACCAGCGACATTCACCAAAGAACCAACATCATCGGTAAAGTGATGTTCCACGGGGGTTTGAGGATTTTCTTTTTTGATGCGTTCTAGATAGTAGTGATTGACAAACCCTACAGCTATTTCCCCTCTAGATAAAGCTTCGACTATTGAGGTGTTGTTGGGATAAACTTTAGCATTGTTAGCTTTGATACCTTCTAACCATTGTTTAGCTTTATCTTCTCCTTCGCCTACCCGTAGGGCGGTCACAAACGATTGAAATGAGCCGTTTGTCGGGGCCCAGCCAATTTTCCCGCGCCATTTTGGTTCAGTAAAGCCAAAGATAGAGGTTGGCAATTCCCCTGATTTTACTAATTGTGTATTGTAATCTACTGTCCGCACTCTACCAGTAATACCTAGCCATTGACCTTCAGGGGAACGGTAAACACTATCGACTTGATTAAGCAGCGATGCAGGTAATGTTAATGCTTTACCTGCTTTTTGGATAGCCCCCAAAGCACCTGCATCCTGGGCAAAAAATACATCGGCGGGACTGTTTGCACCTTCTTCCAAAATTGCTGATGCTAACTCAGCCGTATCACCATAACGCACTTGTACTTTAGTCCCTGTTTGTTGCTCAAATTGCTTAATCAGTTCACCTATGAGTTTTTCGTTGCGTCCTGAGTAAACTACCAAGGTTTTTTCTAATTCACCACTGGTGGTGCTGGTAGTTGTCGCCTGGGTTGCAGATTCAGCCGTGTCACTAGGGTCGGGATTAGCATTACAGGCGATCGCTAAACCACCACTCACTGTTGCTAATCCTACTAAGTAGATGAACTGACGACGCTGCATATTTTTCTCCTTTTCTATTAAAAACTATAAATAATTAAGATTTTATTTTATTAAAATAGGCTATTTTCATTATTGCCCATTGAGTATAACATCTTTGGTAAATCAGCTAATAAGCATCATTTACTAGCTATTACAGGAGTTTTTGATTGATTATCTTGAGAATTTTACTAAATGCAATTTTCATAAATATTTGACAATAGTTTTTATTAAATCAAAAAGTCTGCCTCAAAGCAATAGCAGACAAAGAGAAACTATTAGCGTGTGATAAGTAGCTAAACAGAAGGATTATGTTTGCTGATAGCAAACGCTAGAGTACATCTCCTTTACATATTCCCCCTTCCCTACTAGGGAAGAGGGTTAGGGGGTTAGGTTTGGCGTTAGATTTTCCACATAACGTGAAAAGTTGGATTATTTCTACAAGACTGCAATTAGTTGAAAACATCTCTATTCTTTAATTCGAGGTTGATTGTCATCATAATTTTTTGAATAATTAAATTCTATTTTGTTGTGTTTTTCTTTATCTCTAATTGGACAATATTTTGTATTAGCACTCATACAATCCATGTGCGGTGTCTTAGCACAAACTATTAATAAACCACCTAAAATAAATAATAACCCACAAATTGCTATAGTTTGAATCCAAGAAATTTCTAATGCGCCGTGAACAACTACTTCTCGGAGAACAGAAACGATTGCTACTTCTACAGCTACTCCTACGGAAATACTATGCTCTTTTAGATAAACCATTAAGAGCCGAAATAATTCCACCAAAATTAATACAAAAAGGACTTTTGATGTTAATAATTTATAATCTACTTGTTGTGTGATCGCAATAAATATTCCCCACAATTGTGCGACCATGACTGCAAATAAAGCTAAACACAAGATAATTACCAGCAAGTCTTGGAAAGCTTCCATATAGCCAACGATCGCGTGTCTATCTAGCCAGCGATCGCAAAATAAAAATCGACTCTTGACGCGCTTTTTCATGTAGTTTTCCGTTTTTATCTGGTCAGGACAGACCAGCACAGCCAATTCATGCCATATGTTTATTCTTATCTAAACTTAAGTATTTTTGCATCAGCAATAATGATAATTTAAGAGTTATTATCTATTAGCTAATAGCTCTTAAATACAAATCACACTATCTAATAAATAGATGTTCGATATTGACTATTTATTGTTTAGTATTTTGTACTTGCTGCAACAATCTTTCAGCATTTTTTCCCCATTGAGGATTGCCTTGAGCGTTATATAATTTTTTGGCATGGGTAAGGACTTTCACTGCTTCCCCATACTGATTTAACTGCATAAAAACTAACCCTGCACCATAATAAGCATTAGGGTAATTAGGATTAGCTTCTGCTGATTTCCTAAATGAAACTAAAGAGTCTTGCAGTTTGCCTTGATTAAACCAAATTGCACCTAGATTGTAGTGAGCATCTGGATATTTAGGATTAATTTTGATGGCTTGCTCAAACGCTGCTTGAGCTTGATTAAGCTTACCTTGTTGCAGATAACAGACACCTACATGATAATGAGGTTCTGGGGCATTTTTACTATATGTGATCGCTTTTTGAAAAGATGCGATCGCACCTTCCCAATTTTGTTGCTGTTGTCTGACTAATCCTAAGTTATAGTGAGCAAAACCTAGCTGGGGGTCGATTTCTAAAGCCCGTTGTAAGTATTCACCCGCCTGCTGTAAATTATTACCTTCTAACAACGCTCCCCCTAAATTGGCAAAGGCGAGGGAGAAGTTAGGATCAGCTTGAGTAGCGCGATAAAAAGCATTAGCGGCTGGTTGTAATTGTCCAGTTTGTCGCAGGGCTAAACCTAAATTGTAATGGGCTGCGGCTAAGTTAGGATCTAACTGAGTTGCCTTTTGAAATGCTGCGATCGCATCTTGTACTCTCCCCGATTGAATTGCTTGTAAGCCTTGATTTAACAAGGTTGTTGCGGTTGGCACACTAGACTGTGCTATCTTGAAAAGTTGGGGAGTAAGAGAGTTAGCTGAGACTGGCAGCATACATCCCCATAGTAATGTTAAACCCAACATCCCAACGATAGGATAATTATATAAAGATACTTCCATTGATATATTGACTCAAACTAATTTCTGTCACAGTTATTCATAAAAAAGTTTTGTCAAAAATTAGGTTTTAACAAAACTTTTTTATTCGGTATTAAAGTTAGTTTTACTTAACCTTTCTTAAGAAGAATTTTACGACAGGCTACAATTTTTTTTGTTTTTAGTTAAACAGATGATAATGACAAGTTAAAGGGGGGATAATTCTCCGGCAATAGGTCTAATTATTCATCCCCTGAAAAACACAGGGTTATGCGGTAAGAGAGACTTACTGCAAGGGAGGTTTTATGAGCCAAAAAGTCATATTAGGTTCGCGGAATGTTGCCATTGTCGGCCCTTATTTAAGTGGAAAAACAACATTATTAGAAAGCTTGTTATTTGTCACAGGAGCGATTTCTCGCAAAGGCAGCGTTAAGGATGGTAACACAACCGGTGATAGTGCAGCAGAAGCACGCGATCGCCGGATGAGTGTAGAAGTTACTGCCGCTAGCACAGAGTATAATGACACTCGTTTTACTTTTATTGACTGTCCAGGAAGTATAGAATTTGCTCAAGAGACTTATAACGCTTTAATTGGGGTTGATGCAGCCATTGTCATCTGCGAACCTATCCGTGACCGAGTCCTCACGCTTGCGCCTCTATTTAAATTCCTAGACGATTGGGAAATACCCCATTTGGTCTTTGTTAATAAAATGGATCGGGCAAATATCAACGTTCTGGAAACATTACACGCCCTCAAAGCGGTTTCTAGTCGTCCATTAGTAGCCCATCAATACCCCATCATGCAAGGGGAACAGCTAACAGGCTTCATTGATATGGTGAGCGAACAAGCCTATCAATATCATCCAGGCGCACCAGCAGACCCCATTCCTTTCCCCGAACATTTAAAAGCAGAAGAACATACAGCCAGAGCCGAAATGCTCGAAGCTTTAGCCAATTTTGATGATCATTTACTCGAAGAACTTTTAGAAGATATCGAACCACCCCAAGAAGAAATTCTCACAGATTTAAAAATGGAATTAGGGGCAGATTTGGTAGTCCCCGTCTTCTTTGGTGTCGCCGAACAAGATTATGGTGTAAGACCACTATTAGATGCACTGCTACGGGAAGCACCAGCACCAGAAGCCACCGCAGAACGCCGCCTTAAAGGTAGTAAACCCAGCAATACACCCATAGCCCAGGTTTTGAAAACCTATTACACTCCCCAAGGTGGTAAACTCTCCCTCGTGCGGATTTGGCAAGGCAAATTAACCGATGGGATTGTCCTCAACGGTGTGCGGACTGGCGGTATTTATCGCCTCATGGGACAACAGCAGCAGTCAGTCAATGAAGTTGCGGCTGGTGAAATTGTGGCCTTGAGCCGATTAGAAGGGATTAAAACCGGGGATATCATTTCTACAGAACAGGCGTTAGCATTACCCAAAGCTGAACCATTAGAACCAGTGTATGCCCTGGCGATTACTCCAGAAAAGCGCAACGATGAAGTGAAATTAAGTGCTGCTATTACTAAGTTATTAGAAGAAGACCCCTCTTTAACTTGGGAACAGCACGGCGACACCCACGAGGTTATTCTGTGGGGACAAGGTGAAATTCATTTGCAAGTGGCCTTAGATAGACTGCGCCGCAAATATAACTTACCCATGTCTACCCATCTGCCACAAGTCCCTTATAAAGAAACCATTCGCAAACCTGTAAACTCAGTACATGGACGCTACAAGCATCAAAGCGGCGGTCATGGGCAATTTGGGGATGTTTTCCTAGATATTAAACCGTTACCCCGTGGGGAAGGCTTTAACTTCCAGGAAACTATCGTTGGTGGTGTAGTTCCCAAACAATACATTCCCGGCGTAGAAATGGGAGTGCGGGAATTCCTCACCCACGGGCCTTTGGGTTTCCCAATTGTAGATGTGGCGGTGACATTAACCAATGGTTCATATCACAACGTTGATAGTTCCGAACAAGCCTTTAAGCAAGCTGCGCGGTTAGCCATGCAAACAGGCGTACCCCAGGCGCAACCCACCCTCCTAGAACCAATTTTGCGGTTACAAGTAACCACACCCAGCGAATTTACCTCTAAGGTGCTGCAATTGCTGAGTGGTCGCAGGGGTCAGATTTTGGGCTATGAAGGTAGAAACGACTGGCAAGGCTGGGATAATATTTCTGCTTACTTACCACAAGCCGAGATGCAAGACTTTATTGTAGAGCTGCGATCGCTCACTCTCGGCGTTGGTTCTTTCCACTGGGAATATGACCACCTGCAAGAAGTCCCAGAAAAGCTGGCTGAACGTGTACTTGCTAGCAACGGTAATGGCAAATAGTCTTAAGTTCAAAAATGTCTCCTCTATTCAGAATCTTGGAGTGGCAATAATTGTCACTCCAATTTCTTGTTGACAATACTAGACTAGAGAATATACAGATTATTTATTGAAATTGCGATCGCTCATGGCAATCTCATTATTAGAACAGCCAACAGAAGAAAAATTCGTCACTGTTCATGGCGTTTCTTGGGAACAGTTCCAAATCATCGCCGCACAACTAGAAGATAACCGAGAAGTTAGACTAACTTATTTAGCAGGGGTAATGGAAATTATGTCTCCCGTTGGAGATAAACACGAGTACGTGAAAACAACTCTCGGTTATTTACTCGAAGCTTATATGAGGGAAAAAGGTATCCGCTTCTACGGTCGTGGTGGTTTTACCTTGGAAGAACCAGGGTATGCTTCTGGTACACCGGATGAATCTTACTGCATTGGGAGTAATAAAGAAACACCCGACATTGTAATTGAAGTTATCGTCACCAGTGGAACTATTAATAGGAAAGATTTATACAAGCCCAAGGGAATACCCGAAGTTTGGTTCTGGAAAGCTAATCAAATTCAAATATTCTGTCTGAATGAGCAGGGAGAATATGAAGAAGTCAACCGGAGTAGATTTTTCCCAGATTTAGACCCAGCTTTGCTGCTGCATTATATTTCTATGCCTGACCAATATGATGCTGTGCAGGAATTTATTCAAATTATTAGAAATAACCTAAGTTACTAATGGTAACACTTCAATTCAGACAATTAAGTGTACCGCCAGGACATAGAGTAATACTCCACAATGTTAGCTGGCAAGAATTTGAGGCAATTCTCACCGAACTAGGCGACCATCGTGCAACTCGGTTGGCTTACATTCAGGGAACTTTGGAGATAAGAATGCCATTACCGAAGCATGAGGTAGCCAAGGTCATCATTGGTGATATGGTAAAAATTCTCTTGGAAGAATTACAAGTTGATTGTGAATCCTTTGGCTCAACCACCTTTAAACGTGAAGATATGAGTTTTGGTGTAGAGCCTGATGATTCTTTCTATATTAAAAATCATGCTCGGATGATTGGGAAAGAACGTATAGACCTAACAGTTGACCCACCACCCGACTTAGTAATTGAAGTTGATATCACCTCTAAAACTCAACTTGCAGCCTACGAAGCCTTAAAAGTCCCTGAACTTTGGCGATATGAAAAAGGCAGACTCCAAATAAACATCCTTCAAGATGGCAAATATATTGAGTCAGAAATTAGTCCAACTTTTCCCAACTTGCCAATTGTGGAAGCAATTTCTCAATTCTATGAACAAAGCCAAACTATAGGGAGAAGTCCAACACTCAGGTCATTTAGGAAGTGGGTAAGAGCGCAAATGTAGCCAAGAAGTTCACTTTGCGCCTCTACGTGAGCTGATCAAAACCTATCCCGGAAGTTGCTTTTTCAAAGCCTTCAACCCAGCCCAACGATTATCAACAGAATCTTCTTCACTTTCAATAGCAGTGCTAAGAATACCTGGACATTTTAAATCACATAACTGACGCTGAGGCAAAGCCAAACACATCTGCTCATACAACCATTCACTGGGATAAAAATAACCATTAGGCGATAAAGTTTCTAGCAAATCTTCTATAGCCACTTCCCTTTCTAAAGGCAAGTCTTGCTCTTGATTTACCGCCTCATCTAACCAGATAACTTCTTGAGCATTCACCACTAAACGGTGATTGTACTGTTGTAAGCAGCGATTACAGGTACAAGTAATAATAGTTTCTACCTGAGCTGACACATCCAAATAATTGCCATGATGCTGCACACAGACGTGGCCGCGCACTGGTGTCAACGTTTCTAGCCCAGGCAGAAATTCTTTAACTTGAACTTCCTCTGTCCGCTCCGGGGCTTTATTTAGCTGCGGAATAAAAATTGCGTCCATAGGATTGGTAAAACATCATCACGAAAATGTATGTTGATCATCAGCAATACTGCTGACAATCCATATATAGTTTAGCCTTTAGCAAGAACGAATATTCTGTACTGGTTGAGATGTTCAGGATTCAACCCCTGCCGGACGGACAACCAAATGACGATGGGGTTCTTTGCCACGACTAAAGGTTTCTAAATCGCCCATATCTTGGAAGAAGGTATGCACCAACCGCCGTTCCGCAGAACTTAAAGATTTAATTTCTACTTCTTGCCCTGTGGAGCGTACTTGCTCGGCTGCTGCTTCGGCTATTGCTTGAATTTCAGCTTGTCTTTTAACTCGATACCCATTCAATTCCACCGTGTAGGAAGCTTGTTCTTCTTCGGGTTGATTGAGGTTAAGGGTAGAATTCGCCAAATACTGAATTGCATCTAGCACAGAACCATCAGCACCAATTAGGGTCTGAATTTGCTCTGGGGTCAAGCTGGTTTCATCTATTGTCAACCAGTAACTATCTATTGCTGGGGCATCTTCTTCTGGAGAATGGGGAGCTTCTACACTACCTCTAATCTCAGATGACATCCCAGTGAGTTCCAGCAGTGATTTTAGCCACTGCTGACCTCGCTGCATGGGAATATTGCTCATCTATTAACCTGTGGTCTTTTTCTTGGAACTTTTTGGCTCAAAAGGCAATGTTTTTTGTTCTGCCGCTACTTGTTTTTCCTGAGTTTCTACAATTTTTTGTAGTTCCTCTGGTAAGGGTTCGCGAGAGAGGATGTAAGTTTGCAGGGTTTGGAAAACGTTCCCAATCACCATGTACATCAATACCCCAGCAGGTAACGGGAAGAAAAAGAACATCCCAGAAAAGATGACAGGGGTGATTTTGTTGACGGTTTCTTGTTGTGGGTTGCCACCACTGGAGTTCTGCCCGGAAAGTATTTGGCTAACGTAAAGGCTGACCCCAAAAAAGAGAATCATCGCCACAATATCCCAGTGGACTACACCATCTGGGTCTACTGCTCCAACTCTGCCCAAGGCATCAATAAACAGGAATCCTTTATCGGCTGCCAATCCAGGAATTGTACCTTGAATTGTGACATCACCTGGCTGTAAGGCTTCTATATTGCCTTCGGTGTCAATTTTGATCCTATCTTCCCCTTTGGTAATTTTCCATTCAGGGATTAACTTTGTTTCTGGGTGTTCTGCCAGTAATACCGGGAATGGTTTACCTTCAAGGGTCTGGTATTGAATCTTAGTTTGTTCACCTACTGCTAATTTGTTGCCACTAGGGATAATAGCCGCAACTTTAACGTGTTCTTGATCAGCAACATAAATGTTCTGAGGAGCAGTAGCAAAGGCTTGGGGTTGAATTTGTTCGATTTGTTCAGAAGGAACGATTTGCAGGTTAACAGAATAGTTAACTCCAGCAAACGGCGAACCCCGCAAGGTGGCAAACAAAGCCAACAGGACTGGCATTTGCAACAGAAGTGGCAAACATCCCGCCAAGGGGTTGCCAAATTCCTTCTGCACATTCATCAGTTCTTCCTGCTGTTTTTGCTGGTCGTCCTTATAACGTTCTTTAACTTCCGCCATCCGCTTTTGCATCAGAGGTTGTACAACTCGCATCCGCCGCATACTGCGAATTGAACCAGCACTCAGGGGGTAGAGCGCGAAGCGGATTATCAATGTCAAGGCAACGATCGCCAATCCATAGCTAGGTACAATGCTGTAGAACAAGTCTATGATTGGCAGCATTACGTTGTTTGAGAGAAACCCGATACCAAAATCCATTATTCTGAATTCAACCTGAGGTACTGTAAATTGATCTGAATCTAATTTATCTAAATAGTGATGACTATGCGACTATCCTCTGCTACGGATAGCCGCACAACGCCAAAAATGGGAGTCGCAGTAGGCAATGGGGAGTAGTCTGTAGACTTTGTTAAGTGGAATATGGGAAATTTTTTGTTTTATATCAGCAAATTGGATATTCCCTACTTCCTACTCCCTATTTCCTACTTAGCTGTGTATTGAGGATTTTTAGCCGCAACTTTTTCATTGATGTAGTCATAAGCTTCGCGGAAGTTGGGAATTGCCCGCATTTCCAGACGACTACCATTTCTTAAAGTCACTACCATATCTCCCCAAATTCCTAGACCACGGGGAACTTTGACAATTTTGACAACTTCTGCATAAATTACGTCAGTGCGATCGCGTCCCATCCAACCACCCATGACAGATATTCTGCGATCGGTAATGCGGTAACGCAGCCACAAGGCTCTAACTATTGCACCAACTGCCAGTGGTATACCTATAACAGTGAAGCCAATCAGGATATTTAAAATCAAGTCCCCGATGTGGGGGCCACCTTCATAATAAATCTCTTCACGAATGCCCATTTAATACCTCAGTTTGTGCCAACAACTGCTCTAATTCTTGCAGAAATTGTTGGCTTCCGCACTCAGATTCTGCTGCTGTTGGTTTGACAATTAACACCAATTTCCATCCTGGTGCTATTTTTGGCAGTAATTGCTGCAACGCTGCCGCAATCTGACGTTTAATTCGGTTACGCACCACGGCTTTTTTACTGACTTTGGTGCTAACTGAGATGCCAATTTTTGTACTGGTGAAATTTTCACAGTCAGTGTTTATGGGTTTTTTAGGGGCAGTATCCAAAGAAGACTCTTTGGCAGATGACGGTTTTAAAGCTCTCAAAGTTAAATGGGAGCTATATCGCCGCATTCCTTCTCGGAAAACTGCCTGAAAATCTCGGCGGGATTTTAGTCGATTTGCTTTTGGCAATGCCACAGCTGTTCTTTTCGCTTAAAATACCCTACACGCTCAAACGATGCCGTCCTCTCTTTCTTCTAGCTCTGATGACGTTTCTGCCGTCTGGTGTCTGCATTCTGGCACGAAAGCCAGAGGTTCTTTTTCTCTTGCGGTTAGTCCCACCCAGTGTTCTCTGCATACTGTTCTCCTTTTAGGCGATTTTTATAAAAAGTCACAATCTAAAAATATATCATTGTTAAGAGTCAATAGTCCAGAGTACATAGTTCAGAGTCCATAGCTAAAAATTAAAGTAGGGTGGAGCGGGGACACAGGAGAACAGAGAGTAACTATTTCCCAATGCCCAATGCCCAAAGACTTAACTAATAGTCACAATCCAAGACCCAATGTAACGCAATAATGGTAAATCTCCTGGAGAGAGAACTTGGCAGTTGAAATAAAACGTACCACCAAAGGTTGGATTTCTGACACCAGAAAACACTAATGCTACGCTGCTACCTGCTGGTACTGGTTCTTCAGGAAAAATTTCAATTAAACCGCTTTCTTTGTTCCATTTAGCTTCAGATAGGGGTACTTTCTTACCCTTGACTCTGACTTCAATTTTTTTGGGATCAAAACTGCCTTTGTAATAGTTAGGATAAGTAACAGCAAATTGAGCAACGGCCAATTTCATGTTTTGGGCAGGAATCCTAAATATGTATCTATCTATACTGTCAGTTTGCCCGCCAAAATCTAACCGAAAGGGCAGCTGATTTTCCCGTTTAATCCCGCTAAACAGTACGAACCCTTGACCTCCTTGTGCCAATACAATAGCGGGTAAACTAGTCAGTACACAGCTAGTCAGAGCTAAAACGGAAAGTAAACGGCGCATAATGTAACTCCTCCACCAAAAATTATGTCTGTAATTTGAGTTTTTATAACTAAACTTTACTGTTGGCTTGCTGACAGGAGACGTGATGTAGCGATAAAAAGTGCCTTAATGTACCAACTTTTTTGTCTGTCCTTTGCCTTTTAACCTTCGTCTTCTGCCATTAGCTTGGTCAAATTTGCGCTAAATATAAACACTGTTAACATTTGATTGTGTTGCTAAATATGTATAAGTGTATCGTAATTTAGGCTTTTCGTTATAAAAATTGAGCTTTGTAATTAGCGATCGCCTGTTAAGTTGGGAGAGAGCGTAAAAAATAGGCTGGTATCTCATCAATTATCATTAAACAACCATTGGGGAACTCTCAAGCTAAAAAATCAAAGAATTGGTTTGAATATTACAAGATGTAATCAAAAATATAAACAAAAATTTTAGATCCCTAAAAAATACTAAAGACATAGATAGAAAATAGAGTATTAAAATTAAGATTTGCAATAAGTAAAGCAATTGGCAGTTATCAGTAAAAGTAAGACTTGTAGGAATCAAAGTGAAGCTTCGTCTGTCGTAAAGCAAGAAGAAACGGAAAAGTTCAAGGTTCTATCTAAACGAAAAAGCCATCACTCATGCTTCAAAGCAGTAGCTATGAGTTGATTACATAGCTAATTGCAACAGTGGCATATTCGGCAGAGGTTAGGTATTTATCTCCAGGAGATTTCATGAAAATAGCAGTTGCTAAAGAAATAGAAGTTTGTGAACGGCGTGTAGCATTAAATCCTGACACCGTTGCTAAATTAGTGAAACAGGAATTGGAAATTTGGGTAGAAGCAGGTGCAGGAGAGAGATCATTTTTTAGTGATGCTGACTATGAAGCCGCAGGAGCTAAAATTATCCATAATTCAGACCAATTATGGGGCGAAACAGATATTTTATTGAAAGTTAGCCCACCACAAGAGAGAGAAGATGGGCGTTCGGAAGTTGAGTTAATGCGGGAAGGAACTGTATTAATTAGCTTCCTGAATCCTTTGGGAAACCCTGTGGTAGCGCAGCAACTAGCTAATCGCAAAATCTCAGCTTTGAGTATGGAGTTAATCCCCCGCACTACCAGGGCGCAAAGTATGGATGCTTTGTCGTCTCAAGCTTCCCTGGCGGGTTATAAATCAGTGTTAATCGCCGCAGCCGCATTACCAAAATATTTCCCCATGCTGACGACGGCTGCCGGTACAATTGCCCCAGCCAAAATATTTATTATGGGAGCTGGTGTAGCAGGATTGCAAGCGATCGCCACCGCCAGACGCTTGGGTGCAGTAGTAGAAGCCTTTGATATTCGTCCAGCCGTCAAAGAAGAAGTGCAAAGCTTAGGCGCAAAATTCGTTGAAGTCAAGCTAGAAGAAGAAACAACTGCCGCAGGTGGTTACGCCAAAGAAATTTCCGAAGCTAGCAAACAACGTACTCAGGAAGTTGTCGCCGAACACATCAAAAATGCGGATGTAGTCATTACAACTGCCCAAGTCCCCGGTAGAAAAGCTCCACTGCTAGTTACAGCCGAAATGGTGGCACAGATGAAACCCGGTTCAGTCATTGTAGATTTAGCTGCCGAACAAGGTGGTAACTGTGCTTGCACTGATCCCGGTAAAGATATTGTCTGGAATGGCGTGACAATTATCGGGCCGATTAATCTCCCTTCATCAATGCCAGTCCACGCCAGCCAACTCTATTCCAAGAACCTGACATCTTTGTTACAGCTGCTCATCAAAGACAAAGCCTTAAACATAGACTTTGCTGACGACATCATCGATGCAGCCTGCATTACCCACGCGGGAGAAATTCGTAATCAGCGTGTCAAAGATGCGCTACAAGATGCAGTGTTGAGGTAATGGGGACTGGGGATTGGGAAGAACTGAGATTTTGTATTCTCCCTTGTCTCAACCTGCCTTCCCTGCTCCCCCCTGCTTCATATAGCCCATCAATAAGAAGGAGTTTTCCATGACAGAGGCATTAATTGCAGCTTTGTTTGTATTCGTGTTGTCATCGTTCATCGGCTTTGAAGTTATCAACAAAATCCCCCCAACCTTACACACTCCCCTAATGTCAGGCTCAAATGCCATTTCGGGTATTGCTGTAATTGGGGCGATAGTAGCAGCCGGAGAAAGAAACACCGATTTATCTGTAATTCTCGGTTTGATTGCTGTGACTTTAGCTACAGTCAACGTTGTGGCTGGGTTTCTTGTGACTGACAGAATGTTGCAAATGTTCAAGAAGAAGGAGATTAAGGCGTGAGCGATTTGTTACCAACTGGGATTCAGCTGACGTATTTAGTTGCTGCGTCTTTATTTATCTTGGGTTTGAAAAAACTGGGTTCTCCTGCTACTGCACGCAACGGTAATGTGATTGCGGCGGTTGGGATGCTGCTGGCTATTGTCGCCACCATGCTAGACCAACACGTATTGAATTATGAGATGATTTTAGTAGGTTTAGCGATTGGTTCGGCAATTGGTGCGATCGCAGCCTACAAAGTCCAAATGACAGAAATGCCCCAAATGGTGGGCTTACTTAACGGTTTGGGCGGTGCGGCTTCGGCGTTAGTTGCTGTAGCTGAGTTCTGGCGGTTATTGGATGCTGGTGCAGCTATCCCCCTAGATGTCAACATCTCCATGTTGTTGGATGTGTTAATTGGTGGTGTTACCTTCACAGGTAGTTTTCTCGCCTTCGCCAAATTGCAAGGTTTAATTAGCGGTTCACCAATTACCTTTCCGTTACAGCAACCATTTAACCTTTTGCTGCTGGGTGCTTATATAGCTGGTAGTGCCTACTTAATCATCACACCAGATAGCTTACCTGTATTTTTGGCAGTCGTTGGAGTTTCCCTCTTCTTGGGTGTGATGTTCGTCATCCCCATTGGTGGCGGTGATATGCCCGTAGTCATTTCGCTGTTAAACTCTTTATCAGGTGTCGCGGCGGCGGCTGCTGGTTTCGTGGTGATGAACAATATGTTAATCATCGCCGGTGCATTAGTGGGGGCTTCTGGTTTAATCCTCACCGAAATTATGTGTAAAGCCATGAACCGTTCCCTGTTTAGCGTGCTATTCAGCGCGTTTGGTTCAGGGGGAAGTACGGCTGCTGGTGCTGCTGCTGGTGCAACTGATCAAACCGTCCACAGCATTGATCCCGAAGAAGGGGCGATGATGTTAGGTTATGCTCGTTCTGTAGTGATTGTCCCTGGTTATGGGATGGCTGTAGCTCAAGCACAACATAGTGTGAGAGAATTGGCAGATCAACTAGAACGCATGGGTGTTGATGTTAAGTATGCCATTCACCCCGTCGCTGGAAGAATGCCGGGACACATGAATGTGTTGTTAGCTGAGGCGAATGTGCCATATACCCAATTGTATGACATGGAAGACATTAACCCTCAGTTTGAACAAGCCGATGTAGCTTTGGTAATTGGGGCTAATGATGTAGTTAATCCGGCGGCGCGTAGTGATACCGCTAGTCCGATTTACGGGATGCCGATTTTGGAAGTTGATCGGGCGAAGCACACCATTGTTATTAAGCGCGGGATGAGTGCGGGTTTTGCTGGTGTAGATAATGAGTTGTTCTACAAAGATAAAACCACTATGCTTTTTGGTAGTGCGAAAGATATGGTGTCGAAGTTAGTTTCGGAAGTGAAGCAACTTTAGGGAATTAAGAATAATTTCTAGTTTTGCTTGCCTTGGGGGTGTGATGCTTCTGAGGCAAGTTTTTTGGATTGTTTCACGCAAAGGCGCAAAGACGCAAAGAAAAGAAGTTTATAGCTATGGACTCAGTAAATTAGGACGCAAATTTTAAGATTTGTCGCTTTCTTATACTCATGTCAATTTCCTGATCAAAATGGCTACAGCTATATTGACTATAATTTGGATAATTTAGGAAAATTTTCTGGAAGTTCAAACTCAAAATCTGCATACTCAGCATCTATCGGGTAAGAATTTAACTCTCTCATGTTTTCTAGGCATTCTTCAAGTACAGCATCTTGATTATCACTATATAATTCTCCTATTTGTTGGGCAATTTCACAACTAATCACTTTCTTCTTATCAATAAAGGAAATTGACCAATCATCAAATCCTTCGACTTTGGCTTTACGGTAAGCAGCATAGAGACTGGGCATATCTTCTTTATTTTGTTCTAAATAATCAAATGTGATATACCATATATCAGCTTCATTAAATTGACCTTCACACGGTTGTTCCGAAACATCCCCTTCTATCCACAAAACGCGAGTTCTTTTATAAAAAGTTTCATCAATTTCTTCATCATCATCCCAGTTAACTTCACCTTCAGGCTTAATCCAAATTGATGAAAATAAATAGCCTAAATCCTGATATTGGTTGACAGATTCAAAGCAAATTAATGCTCCTGTGTACTTTTCAAATAGTTTTTCAAATAAAAGATCCTTAGCATAATTTTCCCACTCTACACCAAAACAGCCGTATCCATCTGAGTCGAAAAATATAGAGTTGCCTTTTATTTCTAGGTTATGGACTGATGTTGTATTTTTTTTACTTGCAATTTGCAGAATTAAATTTTTGACTATTTTAGGTTCAGTTGTGACGACTTCAGCTTGAGAACACCAATATGCACCCATGTTGATTCCTGATAATTTTTGTAATGTGACTAGACATTTTTGTTATAACCCATTATTTTTGACTTAACAAAGATTGCTTTTTAAGTATAAACACTTAGATGATGAATAATTCAGATTTTTTTGATGATGCACTTCTAGAAAAAAGAATTGAGACTTTTTATGGATATGGTAATTATCAAGGAAAATATTGGTTTATTGGCATGGAAGAAGCAGGAAGAGATTTTGAAGACGTTAAGCACAGAATAAATATATGGGCGGAAAGAAAAGAAAAAGAACTAGATGATCTTGCAGAATATCATATAGCGATCGGATGTGCGGCTGGTTTTAAGGAAGGTGCAAAATTAAGTGTACCGGTATGGAGGGCAATAATGCGTATGGTATTAAGTGCGAAAGGACAAGAAAATATTACTGTAGAAGATATTCGTAAATATCAAATAAGTGAATTAGGTAGGAAAGATAAAGAGACTTGTTTATTAGAATTATTGCCTTTACCCTCACCATCTCGTAAGCATTGGATATATGGTAAACATTGTAATCTTCCTTTTTTAGCTAATAGAAAAAATTATGAAGATTATTGTATTGATATGCGAATAAATCACATTAGTCAAAAAATTAAAGAACAGAAACCTGAATTAGTCGTTTTCTATGGAAGGGAATTTGACGATTTTTGGAAAGAAATTACGAATAATATAAACCATATAGAATTTACAAAACCTTCATCATCTTATTTAGAAGATTTCTTGGTTACTAGAAATAGTCAAACTGTATTTGTGATCGCTAAATTTCCTAGAGCTTTACCAAATGAATACTTCCATAGCATTGGGAGAGCGATCGCTGCTAACCAAGCGTAAAAATAATTCTTTGCGTCTCTGCGCCTACTGCAAGCGGAACGCCTGGCGGCGAAGGCATGAGACAAAAACAGCGATCGCTCATCAGTGACATGATATAAATTTAATCATGATAGACCACGATCGCCTGTTTAAAGAACTATTAACTACCTTCTTCTGGGAGTTCATCGACTTATTCTTCCCAGATATAACCGCTTATCTGGAAAGGGACACTATCAGCTTCATTGATAAAGAAATATTTACCGATGTTACTGCTGGCGAAAAATATGAAACTGATTTAATAGTAAAAGCCAGATTTAGAGAGCAAGAATCGTTTTTCCTAGTACATCTAGAACATCAAGCTTATTATCAAGAAGCATTTGATTTGCGGATGTATCGCTACTTTGCCAGATTGTACGAAAAATACGCCCTGCCAGTCTATCCTATTGCCTTATTTTCTTACGATCGCCCCAAAAAAGCCGAACCAAATTTTCATCAAGTAGCATTTCCCAATAAGCTGGTCTTGCAATTCAACTATGATGTTATTCAGTTAAATCGCTTGAATTGGCGAGAATACCTGCAACAACAAAATCCCGTAGCTAGTGCGCTGATGGCTAAAATGAACATAGCACCACCAGACCGCCCCAGAGTAAAATCTGAGTGTCTGCGTCTATTAGCTACATTGCAGTTAGATCCAGCACGAATGCAGTTAATTTCTGGGTTTATTGACACTTACCTACGCCTAAATGCCCAAGAAACAGAAATTTTCCAAGCTGAAATTGCTCAATTTGAACCAACTCAACAAGAGGTAGTTATGCAAATCGTCACTAGTTGGATGGAGGAAGGGATACAACAAGGTCTACAACAAGGAGAATTGAAAGTAATCCAGCGTCAATTAACAAAACGAATTGGTGGAATTACCCCTGAATTACAAGAGCGCGTGCGAGGATTATCTTCAACTCAGTTAGAGGATTTAGCTGAAGCATTACTAGATTTTTCTACTGAAGATGATCTAGTAACTTGGTTGCAACAGCAGTAAGATTGTATTTCACCATGCGATCGCTCTCTTTATTAAGAGATACTTGATAAAGTAAACCTTAAATTGTAGTGGACTGTTTTAGCTAAAATGTTGCAATAGATTCTTGATAAAGTTGAGGTTTTTTGATTTGTAGAGATAGTCAAACTGTGTTTGTGATAGCTAAATATCTTGTCGCTTTTGGCGCAACTAATGAATACTTCCATAGCATTGGGAGAGCGATCGCTGCTAAACTTTGATATCGGAAACACTTTGTGTTCCTTTGCGCTAATTTCCGCACACCTTTGTGTTTTAAAAAGTTAGACTACGAAATTATACAAAGTTTCCACAAACTAAATTTCTTGCCATTCTCTAGCATCAATAAAAATAGACAGATGTTTTTTATTACTCGTAGCAATAATAACCTCATGCCCATAGCTAGCAACTAAAGTAGACTGAGAAGCTAAAATAACATCACCATCTAATGCTTTATTATCTGCTGTAGATTTACCTTGATTTCGGATTTCAGCCCATAATTCGGCTGCTTTTAACATCACCTCTGTTGTAATTGGCAGATAAATTATTTCTAATTTAAGTTGATTAAGCTTTCTAATCCCTGATAATTTATTCGCCCTTAACAATTCTCGTCTAATTTCATAGTCTATAATTTCCGGTAAAATTACTTCATAGCCTCGATCAAATAGAGTATAAAACCATTCTTGACATTCTACAGCTAGAGGCGTTGCTTTGGGATTCGTGATTAACCCCACAGGTGCAGAATCTAAAACAATAACTTTACTCATTCAATTTTAAATAGAAACATCTTGCATAGATTTAATGACTTCTAAAATCTCTTCTTGTTCTTCTTGAGTCTCCAACTCATTCCATGAATCAAATAAATGTTTAATTTTAGACTTTCTTTCTTGTTGTTTAACTACATCACTATGATTAACTTGATTGATAGCATTTTCCCACTGCTGACTAGATGCTTGTTTAAGCATTACACTTTGGCGAAATAGCCGAACAATTTCTAGTAATTCTGGTATGTATCTTTCTGGTGTTTTTTCGATTTCTAATAACAAATCATTACGGAAATTGTTTGATGATATCTCTGCAATGTGTTGATCATTTTGCATAAGTATTTTATGGCTAGATTATTTAACATTTTAAATCAGAATATCTACATTGGCAGAACTCCAGTCGGAAAAATATGTAGTGAGGTCAGATTCAACACTGGAAATTTTGCTAAATTAATCTTTTCTTTCCCCTCTGGGCTGCGGAGGATAAAACAGCGATACCTCTGGTAAGTTCCGCTAACGCTAAATATCCATCATACGATCGCTAACTCATCCTCCTTGCTCGTAAGTATTTTTGCTTGGTGATAGTATGTGAGATAGCCGTATGATGAATTAGTATTTGTAAGTGCAGTAAGCAAAAGCCTTGCTTACAGGCATAAATTTGGCATCAAAATAAGGAATTTATACTTGTTTAACTGGCTGAAAAATTCTATGAATTCTCAGGAAAATAATCCGAAAGAAACTCTTGCATCGTCAAAATCATGGCGTAATTGGCAAGAAAATTTTACTCTAATTGCGATCGCTCTAGTTTTAGCACTGTTGATTCGGACTTTTATCGCTGAACCTCGTTACATCCCTTCCGAGTCAATGCTTCCTACTTTATATGAAGGCGATCGCCTAGTGATCGAAAAAGTCTCTTATCGGTTTCATCCACCAACATCTGGGGATATCGTCGTTTTTCAGCCACCCGCAGAATTGCAAAAACGGGGATACCCTAAAGACCAAGCGTTCATTAAGCGCGTTATTGGAAGACCTGGCGAAATAGTTAGCGTCGCTAACGGTAAAGTCTATCTCAATGGACAACCATTAACAGAAGACTATATCGCTGAACCCCCTAGCCAACCATTCCAACCAGTCAAAGTCCCAGAAGACCAATTTTTTGTCATGGGAGACAACCGCAATAACAGTAACGATTCCCGCTACTGGGGCTTTTTACCTCAAGAAAATATCATTGGTCGCGCAGTGTTTCGCTTTTGGCCACCTGATCGAGTTGGAATAATTTAGAAGCTAGTACCGCAAAGCGGAAGTCAAAAGCCAAAAGTCAAAAGTCATAGACGTGAAAGCGGCTACTCTCCGAGTTCTCCGCAGGAGTACCCGGAGGGTAAGTCAAAATGAAGACAGCGTAAGAGTTTTGTTGATTTGGAATGGGTGGTTTATTTACGCCGCGCTGTACTAGGGAGATAAGGGAGAAGTTCTTTCCCAGTCCCCAGTCCCCAGTCCGTCCTAAAACCTCAAAAAATACATCAATTGCGCGATCGCTTCACCAGATAGTTCTAATCTACGCTGAAAATCAGCTAAATTACGGTAAAAACCAGATGATAGGCGATTTTGTACCACTGCTTGAGCTAGGGATATATCCATGAATGGGATTTGGACTAACTGTTCTACTGATGCAGTATTGGGATTAATTATATAAGTAGGATTAACTAGAGATTCGTGATCGTAATAACTAAAATTTAATAAAGGTTTTAATGGTTCTAATCGCAGTGTGGGCATTCCCAAGGCCGCAGCAATATCTTCAATGCAGTAAAATGTCACACCAGAACGGGAAAGTTCTACAAGCGATCGCGCTTGATGAATCGATAAACCCGGTAAGCGCAACCAATCATCAACAGTTGCTTGATTAGCATCAATGCGAATACCCAATTGCGCTGCTATCTGAATTTCTTCCCCAGACTGTAGCCGATAGTAGGGGTCATTCAGTAGTTTAGCTCTAAGCTTTTGTAACTTAGAATTCCAAGGTAGCCATTGCATAGTGCTGAGTTTTGAGTAAAATACTATTCCCTAGTCCCTAGTCAATCACCCGAAGTTCTTGAATTTTAAATTTTGAATTGATTAGTCTCCAATCCTATCAAGAAATCTGGTCAAGTAGATGGCGACGTTTTTGCTCAAACTCATACTCAGAAATCAATCCGTCTTGGCGCAAAGTATCTAACTCACGTAAAGCATCAGCGATCGCGCCTACTTGATTACCTACAGATTGTGAAGTTTTTACTGCTGACTTACCAAAATTAAAGTTGCGATCAAAAGCTTCCTCATCTTGAGCTAAGTACCAAACTCCCTCAATAGCACTAGCAACCTTGGGAATCGGTGTCCAAGATAGCAAAAGATACAAAAAACCCCACAAGGGCTGTCCTAAATAAAACTTGTGTAATCCAGAGATGCTGACTGTTCCAGCAAAGGCTAGAATAGCGGCAACGCTTCTACTTTTACGCTTAATTAACATATCTTCTCTTAATCCACGAGTACCACAATTTTGACCATTAGACAGCCATAGTAACAAAGCACCTGCATAAATACAGCATTACAAAATTCAGATTGACACGCAAATATAAATCTATTGTATTAACTATCATTTGCCAGTTCCCAGTATCCAATTCCTAATGCTATCTTGAAATTCTCATCTGCCAATCCAAAACGATGCCACAGAATACCCTCCCTACAGAATGGTTACAGCAACTATCAGATCCCTATGCCGTTTTGGGAATTGCTGTGACAGCAGATGAACGTCGCATTTTCCAGCGTTATCATGCTTTAGCAAAACTGTTACATCCAGATCACTATGCTAATAACAACGGTGTAGACCAAGAATTAGCCACAGCAATATTTACCCGTTTAATTAACCCAGCTTACGATGAGTTGAAACATCTACGAAAGCGTGCTGATATCATAACAACACTGCGGTTAGAAGCGATTACTTGGGGCAAAAGTGCTGTATCTGTGCAAAATCCTTTAATTGAGCAACTCAAGGGGATGTCTATCAAGGAAGCCACGTCATTCTATGAAGAAGCGATCGTCTCCTACACTACACTCCAATACCAATCGCTAACTCAATCCTATTGGATGATCCAAAAACTAAATGAATTTAATTTAGCCTACTTGTACCTCCATACAAACAACTCATTTATCCTTGAACCGCCTCATCCTGTTATTGCTGAAGCTAAATACCAGCCAGTTGTAGTTCAAGTAGACAAAACACAAAATCTTGCACCAACTGTCATCAATTATGCTCAACGTCATTATCAGCGAGCAATAGATTATTCAAAACAAGGTCACTGGTCATTAGCAGTCCGGGAACTGCGTGATGCCATCAAACTAGAACCTAGCAACAGTGATTACTATGCTTTGTTGGGAATAGTACATCTGCGACAGAATTATATCGGTATGGCCAAAGTCTATATTCGTCAGGCATTAAAGCTTAACCCTCAACACACACTAGCTGTAAAATATGCTAGCCATCTAAAAATTCCGCTTCACAACCAAATTGATCCTAAATCAGTAGCTAAGGCTTTAGGAATTGCAGTTTGGTTAAATAAATTCTTTGTCAAGGCAGAAGCTAACTTAAGTCAAGTGTTGAAATTTCGGTAAAAAACCGTACTTAAACCGTAGCTAGTTCTTGAATTGAGTCCCCTAGACTAAAATAAACATAGATAAAAGCAAAAACTATAAGCTACTGAGTGTCATGACTCAGTTGAATAGAGGCACATGGGATTCTTCGACTCTGATATAGTTCAGCAAGAAGCAAAGCAGTTGTTTGAAGACTATCAAGCACTGATTCAATTAGGTAACAGCTACGGTAAGTTTGACCGTGAGGGCAAAAAGCTGTTTATTGAGCAAATGGAAGCAATGATGGATCGCTATCGCGTCTTCATGAAGCGATTCGAGCTATCTGAGGACTTTATGGCACAAATGACCGTAGAGCAACTCAAAACTCAGCTAAATCAATTTGGTATCACCCCACAACAGATGTTTGATCAAATGCAGATGACTCTGGAACGGATGAAATCTGAGTTAGAAAAACAGTCGTAATGGGGCATGGGGAATAGGGGATATTGATCACCAATGCCCAATGCCCAATTACCAATCACTCTAATTTGCCTTGGGACGGGGAAACTGAGAAGGTGGCTTAAAGTTTTCCACTGGCACACCTTTGAGTGCTTTAGTCATAAACTCCTTCCAGATGGGAGCAACCATACCACCACCAGTTGCTCCACTAGCTAGTTGTCTGTTGTCGTCTCTACCCACCCAGACAGCAGTTGTTAACTGTGGTACAGTCCCTACAAACCAAATATCTTTTTCGGATGAAGTTGTACCTGTTTTGCCAGCAGATGGGCGATCTATCGCTGCACCTTTACCGGTACCATCGGTCATAACCGAGCGCATGACATCTATCGTAGCTGCTGAAGCCCAAGGATCTAAGACTCTCTGGGGTTTGGGCGTATTGTCCAATAATACATTGTTACTACTATCTGTAATCCGGGCAATAACCGTTGTTTGTGACTGCCAACCATAATTAGCAAAGGTAGCGTAGGCAGTAGCCATTTCTAGAGGTGTGACACCAATTGCACCCAAAGGTAAAGAGGTGACAGGTTCCATCGGACTGTTAATACCTAAAATTCGGCAAGTCTCTACAACTCTATTCATGCCTATGGTCTTGCCAATTTTAATCACGGGAATATTACGTGATTGAGCTAAGGCTGTGCGAATTGACATTGCTCCGGCAAAGCCGCCATCGTAGTTTCGGGGGTAGTACCAACCGCTACCATCTCGATAACTGACTGGAGAATCTATAACTGTACTGTCTGGTGCATATTTACCAGTAGCAAAGGCAGCATAATATACAAAAGGCTTAAAAGAAGATCCTGGCTGACGCTGCGCTTGTGTGGCGCGGTTAAATTCACTACTTTTTGGGTCTACGCCACCGACCAATGCTTTCACAAAATGTGTGCGCGGATCAATTGCTACCAGAGCAATTTGATTTCTGCTTAATCCTTGTCCCAGAAGTGTTTTATGCCACTTTTTGACAGTATCTTCTGCCATAGTTTGGAAGCTAGCATCAACTGTTGTTTGTACTCGCATTCCACCTTTGAGCAAGGCTTCACGCCCAAACTTTTTAGCCAATTCCTGTGCCACAGTATTGGTGATATATGGCAAGGCACTACCTTGGAATGACCTGATTCTGCCTAGTTTAATTTCTTCTTTGAGGGCATCATCATATTCTTGCTTGGTGATCCAGTTTAAGTCCAGCATTCTCCCCAAGACTTCTCTTTGTTTCTGTTTGGCCAACTTTAGACTCGCAAAGGGGCTAAACTCCTCTGGTGCTTGGATTAAACCCGCCATCATTGCTGATTCACCCAAAGTTAGGTTCTCAGATGACTTATTAAAATAACTACGTGCTGCTGTTTGCACGCCGTAATTATTATGACCCCAATATACTTGATTGAGGTACAGTTCTAAAATTTGATCTTTAGTAAGAATTTGCTCTAAGCGAATTGCTAGGACTCCCTCAGCTAATTTCCGGGTAAAAGCACGTTTTCGGCTCAAAAATAGGTTTTTTACCAACTGCATGGTAATAGTAGATCCACCTTCTTTGACACCGCCAGCCAACCAGTTAGTGACAACAGCACGCCCTACACCAGTAGGGTTAATGCCGTGGTGATAATAGAAATGACCATCTTCACTAGCCAGTACCGCCCGTTTGAGATTTGGGGAAATTTTATCTAAAGGTACAACTTCCCTGTTAGCTTCTCCGTGGACACTAGCTAACAGTTTTCCTTTAATGTCATAAATGTACGTCGTTTCTGTGGGTAAAAAGTTACGTAATTGTCTCACATCTGGCAAATTGCGGAAGCTGATAGCCAGGCCAACTAGCCCTCCGGCTACAATGGAACTTGCTAGCATCGTGATTGATAACAGAGTTCCGCCAGCTACCTGGCCGACTCCTTTTAAAAACTCAAAACCCGATGAAGTCCGACGTTGGGATTGCTTTTCTTCAAAAGTCCTAGACGACACGGCGATTTCACTTCCTCACTTGTAAATATTACTGTAATTGATTCTTTGCAGCAGGGCGGTTAATTTTTTGCAATTATATTAGTTTGGCAGATGAAATGGCGGACAATTTGGCCGTGAACATAACCAAGCTAACTTATAAAGTAAAAAGCGTAGTTAATAGCGAATCTCCTACTATGGCGGAAAATTTTTCTTGGCTAAAGCGTGGGATAGTGGAAGTATTCCCACAACCAACTGATACTGATCACGAAGTTGAAAGTTTAGAGAAACGCTTGGCGACTACGAACCGTCCTCTAAGGGTCAAGTTGGGAATTGATCCTACTGGTGCAGATATTCATCTTGGTCATAGCATACCAGTACGAAAACTGCGAGCATTTCAAGATGCTGGTCATACGGCAGTCCTAATTATTGGTGATTTTACGGCTCGCATCGGTGATCCAACTGGTAAATCTGAGGTGCGTCGCCAACTGACAGAGGCAGAGGTGATGCAAAATGCTCAAACTTACCTTGACCAAATGCGTCCTATTTTGGATTTTGACACACCGGGTAGATTAGAGGTGCGTTATAACTCGGAATGGCTTTCCCGACTTGATTTGGGAAAAACTACAGAGTTACTAGCTACTATGACGGTGGGGCAGATGCTAGCCAAGGAAGGATTTGCAGAACGCTATAAGAAAGAGAATCCGATTTTTCTCCATGAGTTCCTCTACCCATTGATGCAAGGTTATGATTCGGTGGCAGTGGAGGCAGATGTGGAATTAGGGGGAACTGATCAAAAGTTTAACATTGCTGTAGGTAGAGATTTACAGCGTCATTTTGGTCAAAAGCCACAGTTTGGGTTACTTCTACCAATTTTGATTGGTACTGATGGACAGCAAAAAATGTCCAAATCTTTGGGTAATTACGTCGGATTGTCAGAACATCCAGGACAAAAATATCAAAAGTTGCAAGGTGTACCAGATAATTTACTGGCACAGTATTTTGAGTTGTTGACAGACTTACCTTTAGATAAGCTACCGGAAAATCCTCGCGATCGCCAAATGTCATTAGCCTGGGAAGTCGTTAGACAATACCACGGTGAACAGGCGGCTAATGAAGCCAAGGAAGCAGCCAAAAGCGGCGGGAAAGAGGGTGCAGTTCCCGAATTTTCGTTAACCGATGTTGCCCAATTTCCTGTGAAATTAGCTTATTTACTGAATGCTAGTGGCTTGTGTAAAAGTAGCGGGGAAGGGAAACGGAAAATTCAAGAGGGTGGTGTACGCTTAGATGGCGATCGCATTACTGATGTTGATACCACTTTTGAGCAAGTGAGTGATTTACAGGGTAAAGTTTTGCAAGTTGGTAAAAATAAGTTTGTCCGCTTAGTATCCTAAAGGGGAATGGGGAATTGGGAATGGGGAATGGGAAAGAACAGCGAATTATTGTCCCTTTAGATGTGGCGGATGAAAAAAGTGCGATCGCTCTCATCGATAGGCTAGAAGCAGTTAGTTTCTGGAAGGTTGGCTTAGAATTATTCACCAGTGTGGGGCCAAAAATTCTGGAAGTGCTGAAATCTAGGGATAAGCAGATATTTCTAGATTTAAAGTTTCACGACATCCCCAACACTATGGCGGGGGCTTGCCGGGCTGCGGCTGGTTATGGGGTGGATTTGCTGACTATTCATGCCACTGCGGGGAGAAATGCCCTGAAAGCTGCCACGGAGGCAGTAAAAGAGGGGGCTGAACAAGCGGGAGTCAAACCACCGAAATTGATTGCTGTGACGCTGCTGACGAGTATTTCTACTAGGCAGTTGGCTTTTGATTTAAAAATTCCCCTAGAGTTGCCAGAATATGCCTTAGAAATGGCCTTGATAGCTAAAGAATCAGGGTTAGATGGGGCAGTTTGCTCACCCCAAGAAGTAGCGCAGTTACGGCAAACTTGCGGCGATGACTTTCTTTTCGTGTGTCCAGGGGTGCGCCCCACATGGGCAGAAGCGGGAGATCAAAAGCGATCGCTTACCCCTTCCCAAGCTATCCAAGCTGGTGCAGATTACCTAGTAATTGGTCGTCCCATCACTGCGGCGGCTGAACCTGAGTTAGCTTGGCAACGAATTACCCAAGAGTTAACCACAGCATGAAAGCATTAATCCAGAAGCATAATTATCGCTGGTGGCTGTTAACTTGCAGCTTATGGCTGGTAGTAATGAATGGCTGGGATAACGCAGCATTGGCTCAGGCAATTTCCCCCAAACCGTCTTTACAAAGCCAGAGGGGGGAGAAGTCTTTTTGTGTTGCAAAAGATTTGTCAACATTAACTACTCATCTATTGCGAGATTTACCTGGCTATGCCAATCGTGCTAGTCAACGTGGCCGCCGTTTGGGTAGAAGTAGTGATGTTTATAGTTACGTACTGCTAGCTGGTAGACCTGAATTTCAGCCGTTACCATTGCAACCTTTAGATCAAAACAAAAGCACTAATCAAAATATTGAGCAAGTATTTTTTACTACTTTAAAAAGGCAGTACATAAATAAAACAGTAGTCGAATTACAAGAATTTCACTGGGTACTATTGACACCAACTCAAGATAGTTGGCGATTAGTAATGATGTTTACTCAAACCGCTTCTTATCCCAAAGGACAGCCGCCATCACCACCACGAGATAGCAGCAACGGTACAATTGCCCAAGGTATCAAAGCTTGGCTGAGAGATTGTCAAGCAGGAAGTTTGCGTAGTTCCCAGCGTTAAATCAGTTATTAGTTATTAGGGAACACCAAAAAATAAATTATCCGCAATTGATGGTTGGGTAGGGTGCGTCAGTATGAATAATTTCTGAGTATAGTTAGGTTCTATCGCACTGACGCACCCTACAATTTGGATATTTTTTTATCTGGAAGTCCCTTCGTTAAAATCATCTAGCTAAAATCAAATCAAGCCCGAAAAGTCCTGTCGTTCAAAGACCATGATAGCCGTCCCCCAGCAACCCCAAAAAATGACTGTTGAGGAATATCTGATATGGGAAACTCAACAAAATATTCGTTATGAATATGTCAATGGTGAAGTCTTTGCTATGACAGGCGGCACAATTCCCCATAATGATATTACACTTAACCTTTACGCAGCTTTACGCCCTCATCTACGCTCTAGAGGTTGTCGGGTAAATGTGTCAGATGTGAAAGTACAACTAACACCAGAAAGTCCTTACTATTATCCTGATGTTATTGTCAGTTGCAACGAGCAAGACCTCAACGCCCGTAAGTTTATCAAATATCCTCAGCTAATCGTTGAAGTTCTCTCTCCAGGTACAAGTGCTAGAGATAGAGGTGAAAAATTTTCTGCTTATTTGAAAATGCCGACTTTGCAAGAGTATGTATTAATTGACTCGGAAAAAATCTCTGTTGAGCGTTACTTGCGGGGAGAGGGTAGAATGTGGCTTTACTATCCTTACACAGAGGGAGACATGATTACTCTATCCAGCATTGAATTTCAGTGTCCTATTGAACTCCTGTATGAAGGTGTTGTGTTTGGTAGCGAAGAATGATTATATAGCAGGTACGCGATCGCCACAATTGCCACAATTATTTAAATATTGCTACCACTGTTGCCCGTAATTTCATCATACTTGGAGCGTACCGTCTGGATATCCTGCCACATCAACCATTTAGGCTTACCTTTTTCTTTGGAAGGGTTACGCAATAAGTAAGATGGGTGAAAAATAGGCATACAGAAACGCCCTTCCCACTCTAGCCACTGACCACGAATTTTAGTAATTCCTCGTTTATCCCCGGTGATACCTTTAACTGCTGTTGCACCTGTTAACAAAATAATCTTGGGGTCAACAAGGCGGATTTGTTCTAATAAATATGGTAAACAAGCCGCCATTTCGTCGGGAGTCGGCACTCGGTTACTCGGTGGACGGCATTTATTTATATTACCGATATATACATCATGTTCAGTAGTTAGATTAACTGATGCCAAGATTTTTTCTAACAACTGCCCTGACCTACCGACAAAGGGTAAACCTGTTTCGTCTTCGCTTTGACCTGGTGCTTCTCCGATAATCATAATTGGTGCTTTGAGGTTTCCCCGTCCAACTACGGCATGGGTACGGGTATTACCTAATTCACAGCGATGGCACTGATTGCAATGCTGTACCAACTCCGTCATATTGGGATAAGTTCCAGGTGGAATGGGAATTTTTGGATCTTTGGGAATCAGCTCTTTTTGGTTAAAATTGGGTTCTTCATTAAAGAGGCTGAGTTGGATTTCGCTGCTCATGAAAATCTGGGTAATGGAGTCAGCACCAGCAAACTTGTCTAAATTTAAATATAGCTATAGTTTTTTAGAAATATTTCTCAGACAAATACTGTTACTGAATACTAAAATTGACTAGACTTCCTATTGTATCAGTGAATTCAAGGCGTGATGCAGCAAAGGAAAGTTAACTGACAATTGAAAAAAAATTATCACCTGTTACCTGTCACCTGTCCCCTCTCACCTGTCACCTGTCACCTCTCCCCCATCCCTTGCTGGTATTGCATAGCCTTAGCATAATCACCCAAGGCATAGCAAGCAATTTTTAAGCTAGCAAGTGCTTGTTCTTCAATGCGACGATCGTTAAGAGTTCTAGCTAATAACAAGCGGGCTTCATAGTATGTAATTGCTCTGCTATGGTTGCCTAAAGCTTCGCAAGCAACGCCTAAACTACCAAGGGACTGTTCTTCACTACGCTGATCTTTGAGGTGTCTGGCTAATTGCAAACGCTTTTCATAATACTTAATTGCTTTGGCGTAGTCGCCTATTGCATAACACGCATTACCCAAATTTTTTAGCACTTGAGTAGCACTGCGGGGATTATTCAGGGAAATGGCTACTTTGACACATTTTTCATAATAGGCGATCGCTTTCGGGTAGTTGTCCAAACCATACCAAGCATTGCCTAAGTTTTTGAGAACTTGCTCTATGCCCCAATTATCTTGCATTGCCTGCACAATTTCTAAACTTTGCTCCTGATACTCAATTGCCTTGATAAAATTGCCAGAAGCTTTATACACCAATCCCAAATTATTTAAAGCTGCAACTTGACTGCGCTTGTCTTGTATCTGCTGAGTTAATTTCAGACACTCTTCTAAAAATTCAATCGCTTTGCTGTAATTGTTAAGATGACGGTAAGCATTACCCAAATGAGAAAGCACTTGTATCCGTACTGATGGATCTGAGGTATGTTTTAAAGATAAACATTGTTGAGAGTAAGTTATCGTGTTTTGATAGTCCCCAGAAGTGTAAGTGATTAATGCCAACAAAGAAAGTACTTGCTCTTGTTGTGCATCACCAGTCCGTTGAAACATCTCTAGAGATTGTTTTAAATATTTGATGGCTGTGATCAAATCTCCTGCTTTCTGCTGCTGAATCCCTTGCCTCATTAGGTGGGATGCTGCGGATAATTTGTTGTCACTCTCTTGCGTAAGCAGTAATTCTTCTGGTGAACCTTGCTCAAATTCATAGGTAATTGTGTTGCGTTTGACTGGTTTGAGATATTTCGCAACTTCCACAGGAACGGTATTTTTGGTGCTGTTATTATGTTCCCCTTGTGACATTGACCAATTCCTGCTAACTGTGGTGATACGTATATTGTTCCCAAAAATCTAGTCACTTATGTCAGTAGTCAATAGTCAAGTGAATACAGAAATTAGCTATGCACAGACAATTAGAACCGGAAGTAATGGATAGCTGGGAGGAAGCTATCGAATATGATGCTATGGATTTTACAGAGGTGAATACTACCTTTGTAGAAGAAGTAGTTACTCTGGGAATACAAGCAGAAGGGTTGGTGCTGGATGCGGGTACTGGTACTGGTCGGATTCCAGTTTTGATGTGTCAAATGCGTCCTCAGTGGCAAGTTATCGCTATTGATATGGCTAAAAATATGCTGCAAATTGCTGCGTACCATGTTCAGCAGGCTGGGCTGCAAGAAAAAATTTCCTTGGAATTGGTGGATGCAAAAAACTTACCTTATGAGGATGGTAGCTTTGATTTGGTTATTTCAAATAGCCTTGTCCATCACTTACCCAATCCATTACCGTTTTTCAAAGAATTAAAGCGTGTAATAAAACCTCATGGTGGTATTTTCTTACGGGATTTAGTCCGTCCACAGGATGTAATGACAACGAATGCTTTAGTTGAAAGTATTGGGAAGGAATACGACGACCACCAAAAGAAATTATTTCGTGATTCTCTGCTGGCAGCACTGACAATAGATGAAGTGAATGATTTGATTGTAGCAGCAGATTTAGTTGGATTACAGGTTTATCAATCAAGCGATCGCCATTGGACGGCTAAACGCAGTTGGACTTTACCACCTTCGCGTCTATGACTTCTGCGTAACGGTACTAGCTGGTGAATAAATTGGGCTGTCTCTGATTTCTCAGAATCAATCCAACTACAGTAAAGCTAACTTCACCAGCTTAATTTAGATGGGTTCATCTGTTCATGGGTGTGTTTGTACTCCACACTAATTCAAACTCTGCTTTAGTAATGCCAAATTCCTGTAAATCCTTCTTTTCTAAAGGTTTATCGCTTAACATCCCATAATTATCGGCAAAATGGTTGTCGTCATAAAACAAAACGTTACCATTTTCGTAAACCTCTATCTGTCTGGTAGGACATAAATCATTACCTACTAACGTTAATTCGATAAAGTAGGTGCTAGTACCCCAAGTGTCAAAGTCACCACCAAGGGATTCATCCCAGAACCACTTACAATATTTCTTTTCTTTGATCGATACAGACATAATCTCTTTACTCCTACAAAAGGCTACTTGCAAGATATTCTATAAGAATATAATTGGTATGGATCTAAGTGAGTATCTTTAGATAAGATTAAAAGTTAACTACAGTCACTGATATGCTGTTGAGAACAGTTGGCTTGAGAAGCTGACTGGCTATCAATTAATAGATTTTAATTTTACACGCTGAGATGGCTTTCCTTATTGTAACAATTTTAATCGTTAGCAAGACTCAGAATTAACAATATAAAAATTAAAATGAAATTTCCCATCAAATTTACTGTGGAGTTAGATTCATTTTTCCATAACAACTATCAGTGAAATTGAATAACAATGCTATGCTGCGGTTTCATTTGTCTTCTTCTTTTTCTTCTTATCCCAGATTATCTAAGTCTGTGAGAGCATTTTGAATGAAACGCAAGCATAGATTAATGTGGTTAATTTTAGCGATCGCCTTGATATTGACCAGTATAATTCCGGTGAGGATGGCGATCGCTTAACTAACCTGAGTTCGAGAGAAGAAATCCTCAAAAGCCTTGACTTATCGTTGTTTGGTCTGAAGCTCTGTTTTCATATATTCTCAATAAGACATATTATTGAGATTAGTTTTTTTTGTGAACCTTATTGACAAAATGATTCCACTTTAATCCCTGCTTTGATCACTTCTAGTTTTATTTAATCCTGACAGAATAAGCTTTTTAGCTTCTGGCTTAACCAGAACTCAGGTTAACTAGGTATACTAACTTTGTGTATAAAGTTGAGCCTTCATTCAGCCTTTGCTGTTATTTTTAACTCTTTTTGGTAGAAATCAAGTAGAGCATTCAAAACAATTTCTCTAGAAAATTCTTCTTCAACTCGCTTTCTTGCATTTTGACCTAAACTGGATCGCATCTGTGGATCTAAGGCTAATTGAATAATCGCATTTGCTAAAGCAACTTCATCACGGGCTGGAACTAATAAACCTGTTTGATTAGGTTTAATGGCGCAACGAATACCAGGAATATCAGTACCGATAAGAGGCTTTCCTGCTGCTGCTCCCTCCAATAGAGAATAGGGAAAACCTTCATGTTCACTAGGTAGTGTGATCACATCACAAGCTGCATAGAACTCATACAAATTGCTCAGGTATCCCAATCCTTTTACACCTTGAACTGAATATCCTAAAGCTGTATCACATTCTGTAGCATTACAACCTGCAATTAAAAGAATATTACCCTGTGCAGCTAAATCAGACCTTTCCCATGCTTTCAATAATAGATGAAACCCCTTACGTTTCACAGGTCGCCCTACATAGCCCAATACAAAAGAAGCTTCAGGTAGACCAAATTTTTCTTTAGCTTGCTTCATGCGATCGTTATTAAAACGGCTTAATGCAAAATCAGCCAAGTTAATTCCTACAGCCGAGCCATTAGCAATTACAGTACCTTTACCTTTAGGTAAAAGACCATCAAATTCTGCTGCTGCTAGGTTAGAATTGCTGACTAGCAACACATGAGTCGCCAAATGTATATTGAAAATTTCTATCCACTGTAGTAGCCAACGCAAAATTCCTTGGTATCCAAGATAGGGAAGACCATGATTTTGGTAAACTCGTATCGGTATTTTTTCTAGGTAAGCAGCTAGTAGCGGAATCAATGAAGCACGGGTTTGATGAGTATGTAGAATTTTCGGTTTAGCTAATCTTAATTGACGACGATAGTTAGAGAATCTATGAAATAATTTAAGAGGGTTTAAGACTATATCAATAGCGATGAATTGTTTAGGTATATTTATCTGTTTTATAATTTCTGAATGCTCTAAGTTTTCCTCTACCCAAAGTTCAGTAGAAATTCCAGACTGATTTAATTGAGTAACAATTGGCATTACAAAGGAACGTGCGCTTACTGGGAAATGAATGCTGTGTATAACTTTAACCATAAAAGTTTATTGATAAGGTAATTGTTGTTTTTTGATAATTTCTAATATTTCATTAGCTGATTGTATTGCCTGATAATTCAATGCTTTATAGCGCATAGCAACCAAGTAGTCTGCTATACCAAAACAGTTATATATGAAAGCAATCCATAGTTTCAGTAATTCTCTGGTAAATAAATATATATATGTATTAATGGGTGAATTAAAATGATTATGAATTATGTGCAGTAGTCCTAAAGTATTGCCTATATAGTTAGTTATAGAAAAGATGCCAGTTTCCCGGTAATATAATAAAGGTTCAGCTAAGTTTATAAATTTTGTTCTGTTTGTGGTTCTGCACCATATTTCTGCATCTTGACTCCTATGATATATTGAGCTTTCGTTGTATGGATTTTTGCGAAACCATTCAGTTGAAGCTGCCACAGTAGGATGAAAAAAGCTATGTCTAGCCTCAAAGCCAGTTTTTTGAAGTTGCCGACTCACTCTCAAGCCAACGACATGAGAATGAGCATCTATAGAATAGGCAGCAGTTCCAATAACTGTGTTATTGTCATGCTGAAGCAGCACCTGATATTGTTTTTCTAAACGTTGAGGGTGCATGATATCATCTGCATCCATGCGAAAAAAATAAGGCGTACTAGCAAGCTGAACCATTTCATTCAACCTCACATTTAAGCCTTTAGATTTATTGTCACTATAGATACGTACTCTTTTATCTTTAATACTTTTAGCTAATTTTAAAGACTCATCATTAGAACCATCATCTAATAGAATCAATTCCCAATTGGTGAATGTTTGGGCAAAAATAGATTGTAGAGCCAGTCTAAAATATTCACCAGGGTTTTTAAAGGATATGGCAATTGTCAATTGATAATTCATAACAGATATTTAATATAAAACTTATAATATTCATATTAGTAATTATTCAATTAAAAAAAAACTGTTTTTTAAACATAGGGAAACATTCTTCCAACCCAACCTGAAGCCATAAATGTTTTATCTCCCAAAAAACGCCAACTTATTTCAAACATTAGTCTACGGGCGGCTTGAAGACAGCGTTTACGTCCCCAAATTAGAAAACATAAGAAAATCAAGAAAGTCTGTAAAAATTGAAGTCCCGAATTAAGAGTATGCTCCTCAAATGCCTTTTCAAAGGATATTGTATGATATTTAGGATTATTAATTTTCCATTTTGCATGAGATTCTAATGCAAAATTCAATATTTCTTGGATGCGAATATCATAAATATGTTCTTGTTTAGTTCTATAAAATCCAGTTTGTGTAATTGCATCTCTTTCTGCTAAGTTTGCCAAAAAATACTGAATTTTTTCTGCTAATTCTTCTGTAGAGTAAAACACAGATATTTCTTTGTTATCAATATATGCTCTTTCTAGTCCTGGTGCATATTCTGTGAGTAAAAACCCACCAGCCCCAGGTACTTCAAAATTTCTGGCTTTAACTTGATTGACTCCTTTATAAGCGTTTGCAAAGTTCAGGCTAATAATTGATTCCCGCATAATACGGGGTATCTCTTCTGCTGCTATTGAACCATTAGGCCAACCATGTCCAAAACAGGTTACTTCGATACCTTTAGATTTTAACTCTGTAATTCTTTGCTTGCGATCACCATGTGCTGCACCAACAAATGAAACTTGATAATGGCACAATTCAGCAGGAATGGGTTCTTGAAGTATTTCAGGATTTGCAGCCCATTGAGTTAAGAGAACATTTGGTATACCATCTTTATTATACTTATCTACAACTTCCGCATAAGTTGTAGTCATTGCATGATAAGCAGTACCGATAAATCGAGATACTTCCTGATACTTCCATGAGTCATCTGTAGTCCAAGAGATAGTTGCAACATCTCCGCGTGCTTGAATAATTTTTAATGTTTCTAACCAAATTTCGTAGTTTCTTTGAACAGTTAGCATCACATCTGGTCTTTCTTGCTCCACTATCTTAAGTAGTGATTGATTCAGTTCAGCATAGTTGGAAAATATTGTTTTATCCCATGAATCAAAATGTATAACTTGATGGTCTAGTCTTTTTAGAGCAGATACAAATGCAGCATATTCAGTACCAATTCCACGGTCAGGATTACCATATTGATATTTACCAAAAGTACATAAAATTTTCATACTTTAAATTAAGTACCTTTTTTAATTGCAATAACGTGATAACCGATAGTAAATTTTTTATCTTGATCAATAATATCTAAGAAATGACATACAATCGGGACGACAAATACAAAGAATGGTAGGATAATTAACCAAATTAATGCCCACATAACACACACTAAGAAATTGATATTTAACTTCCAAGGAATAGTCATTTGTACAAAACGGATACTTTCTTGACCATAGTGTTTAAAAAATCCGCCGTTTGGTTCTATAGAGATAGCTGAAAATCCAGCTTCAGTTAAAAATTTTTGATACCAATATGGTGTATATCCACCATAAAAATGATAGGGTTCTTGATGAATTCCAGAACCTAAAGGAGCAGTCAACAGGAGCTTGCCTTCTGGGTTCAGTATGCGAGAGAATTCGTATATTACTTTGATAGGCTCTGGTACATGCTCTAAAACTTCAGTGCATAAAATCACATCAAAACTTGCATCCGTAACTGGAATATTAGTTGCGTCGCAGATATAGTCTATTTTGTCGTAACCTGTTTTTCCTCGAAGTTGCTCTGGTGTTAAGCAGGTAAAGTCTTGAGTTTTATATTCACAATGGGAAAAATAGTGCCGATATGGACATGAACCTGCGCCAATATCTATAACTGAACTATTCTCTGGGACTAAAGATGCTTGTTTAGCAACCCAAATATCTCTTTCTACTAAATTAAAGTTAAAAATTTTGCTGTTTACAAATCTGTATTTAATAGATTTCATATAGTTAAAATCTTTTTGTTTGTTCGGTTAAAAATATAACAAAATATTACAAAAACAACAGTAGGGATAGGTAAATATATTAGATTAAGAAAATGATTATAAGTATGGGCTGAGAAAAGAGTCCAAGAAATTTGGCAGTAAACTAGTAAATGCAATAAATTATTAAATGAACCTTTATAAAAGTATTTAGAAATCAATCCAAAAATTAAAGAGTAAATTATTATGCCAATTATTCCAGTACCCCAATGTATTGTACCATAAAATCCAGCACCAATAGTTGGCTCAGGACGAATAGGAAAATCTATTTCATCAAAGATTAAACCCTCATAAATTTTTTTTGGCAATAAAGAGAGTAAAGGGTATAAAAGGTTAGTTTTCTCAGGGATTAATCCTATGTCTCGACATTGAGCTTCTAAATTAATTAATGGCAATTGGAGGTATGTAATTATTTGATCAATACCTGAATCATCTGAATTACTACCAGTTCTTAATGAACCTAAAATCCCAATCAATGTTACAATAAAAACCAATCCCATAATTGATAGTATCAATCTTAAGACTGGATTTCTTGGTATATATATTATGTTAAATATATATACCAAGAAATTATTATAATAAATCGATAAACCACATGATAAAAACATAATAGTCATTAATAATGATTGACGTTTTCCTGCCATGATACCAGCAAAAATTTCAATCATTAAGATACATAAAAACCATATATTAGCTTTCCCTCTGATTTCATTTAACTTTAATGTCCAAATCAATAATATTCCATTAATAAAAAATAAAGTAACTGATAAAAAACCTAATTGACCAAAACCTGCTTCACGCTGAATACTATTGATATCTAATACGTTAGCTGTTCCCTTAACATAACCATAAATAGGAATAACACCATAGAGTTTAATAGCTAATAATATTTGAACAATAGACAAAAAAATTAAAATTTTAGTTATAAAATTTAAATCATTTAAAGAAATTTTTACTAAGAGATTAACTTTTGAATTTCTATTAGTTTTGATAATTTTAGTGCCAATCAAGAAGCTAACATAACCAATGACCCAAATGACGATAGGTAAATAGGTTATTTCATAATGATAACTTGGATTTAAACCTTGAAGATTCCATAGTATATAGGGTGAAAGTGCTTGAATCATTCCAAAAAAAAATAGTATTTCAGGAGTAAATATTGTTCGCCACATTGGTATCTATGTTTATGTAATATTTTTTACGGATTTGATTAACTAATAAAAATTTATACTTTTGTACTTTATTTACAAAAGTGACTTATAAACTAGTTGTGTTTGCTTTGCACAAATTTCCCAAGAGAAATTTTTAACTCTTTCTTGTCCTTTCATAATTAGTTCTTTACGTTTTATCTCATCAAAAACTACCTTTTCTAAAGCATCAGATATACTATCGATTTGATAAGGATCAAAATATTCTCCAGCATCTACCACAACCTCTGGGATTGAACTTATATTGCTACAAACTACAGGGCAATTAAATGACATAGCCTCAAGAAGTGGAAGTCCAAAACCTTCATACAGAGAGGGATAAACTAGGGCAGTAGCATGACTATAAAGACTCGATAACACTAAATCATCTCCTCCAATGTAAATAACTTGACCTTCTGTTAATTTCAAACTATTAATAAGAGCTTTTTCATTAGTAGAGAAATCCCTAGAGCCAAAACATACTAACTTGAAATTCTCTTTTAGAGATTCATTACTAGCATATGCTTGCAGCAATCTTTTAAAATTTTTATATTCTAATCTTCGTTCTCCAACATAAAGTAGGTATGGACACTTTATTGGGATAGAATAATCTTTAAAAGAGTTATTTTGTAAAGAGCATCCCAAATAAATAGTAAAAATTTTTTCTGCTTCTATATCTAATAATTCTAGTAAATCGTTTTTGGTATTTTCCGATATGCAGATTACACAATCTGCTCGTTTTATCGCTTCTGCTTTAATAACAGTAAAATCTCTGTCTTTTTTATTCATTGTATGTCCAAATTTTTCGTGAAGCATATCATAAACAGTTACCACTTTTTTAGATTTACTGGGTGCTATGCTTCTGTACGAATAATAAGTTTCATGAACAACATGAGGCATATAATTTGTCATACATATGTTGGATATTTGAAAATTGATAGCAGATAAAATTTTTGCAGCCTTTGGTATAAAAGGAACTTTCAATCCTTTAACCAATTCTGAATCACATTTTTTTATATATTCATTCACATATAAACCAGGAAAAATTTTCACTTCAAAATCATTAACATCAGCAGTACGAGAGGCTATTTCATATATGTAGCGGGAAATACCACCATACTTAGCCCATGAAAAAACTTGATAGTCGTAGGCAAGTTTCAGCATTTATAATTCACCAAACCAATTACTTAAATACTTCATATTATTTTTAAGCCAAATATTTAAGCTATACTTCCAAGCATTTCTTGTTATCAATTAATCAATGTAAATAATCTTAAAAATACTAACTAATCAAAAGGTAAAAGGCATTTCACCTGAACTTTAAATATTTTTCGTGAATTGGGATGAGTAACATTACCGAAAAATGAGGCAATAGCTTGAGAGAATACAGTAGCAATCGCAGCACCGACTCCAGCATAGTGAGGAATCAACAATAGATTTAGCAAAACATTGGTCATTGCGCCAATTAAGGTTCTGCGTAGAGAAAGGTGAGTTAAGCCTTCTGCAACAAACCAGGATGATGTCCCAACCCCCATAAAAACAAACAAAGAAGCCCAGATATGAATTGCTAAAATTGATCCTGCTGCTGTATAGCCATTACCAAACAGCATGGTAATTATTCTTTCAGATAGAAAGGACATTGGCACAGCAACGAAAATAGAAACTAGCACCAACAGCCGAATTAACTTTTTTATTCGTTGATAGTAGAGGTCTTCACTAACTTCTTTGGCTGCAAAAATTGCAGGATTAACTGAAGAAGCAATCGCTATTGGGATGAAATACCAAACCTCAGAAATTTTAGTAGCTGCTGAGTAGAGACCTACTGCATCATTCCCAATCAGTTCTCCTAACATAATCTGGTCAATTCTCATGTAAATTACGACAGTCAGTCCAGACAACATTAAAGGCCAACTTTCTTTGAGCAAATTCTTAGCAATTGACCAACTCCCTGCCCATAAACAGAGTGAATATCCCTTAATTTTGTAGACGAAGATTAAACCTAACGAACCCAAACTAATTTCTGCTAATCCTACCCAAGCAAAAGCAAGTAACGGGGCTTGCATTTTAATCAGAGCAACTTTTATGAGTGCAACGATCACAAAAGCTGTATTTTTAGCCAGTACAGTATATTTAGACTGCACTTGAGACTGAAACCACAAATCAATTGTGTCAAAAGCATGAAAAATTCCCGCAGTTGCCAAAATTGCGACTATACCAATAGTTAACTGATCATTCCATCGCAATATAGAAATACAACCAACTGCTAACAATACGCTGCCAAATCCACCCGCTAATTTCAGCCAAAAAACCGTTCCTAACACTTCCTCTTTCACAGTAGAGTCACGTACAAGAGAACGAATAACGAAACTATCTAAACCCAAAGTAATCAAGGGATTAAATAAAGCGACAAAGGCAGTAGCGTAATTTAAAATGCCAAACTGTTGTCTCCCTAAGTAACGGGCAATCCAGACACTTACTACTAACCCAACACCCATGCGAAGAATGCGGTCAATAAATAGCCAAGCTATATTTTGAATAACCGCCAACTTTCCAGAGCTAAATTGCTGACGAAACGACAATAAATTTTGAATTGTGTATTTACCGAACATTTAATTTCTCTTTGTAGGTTTGTGCCTGGAGTGGTTGATATTTTTACCACCGAGGCACAAACCAAAGCATTTTCAAGTCAGCGAGTAATGAAACTCAGAGGTTGTTGGAAAAGTGTTTGGCTGTGATTTTAGGTACTGATTGGTCCCCCGTAACCCCCCCTTAAAAAAGGGGGGAATAGATTCAAAGTCCCCCTTTTTAAGGGGGATTTAGGGGGATCTAAAACGTTTTGTTATCCACAATAGGACTTTTAAAACATCCCCTAAATATGCAATAGACCTCTTGTGAAATTCCGAAAATCAGATGTGTCATTCCCAATGAAATGTATAATCTTTGAGATGTTTTGCTTCGCTCAACATGACAGCTTAAGAATATATGCAAGAGGTCTAATGTAAACTTGCTGAAACATTGACGATCGCGTCTTCCACTTTCTCCATTCGCGTAGAGTATATTAGACAGAAGCTGCACAAACACCATGACATGAGCTATTAGTCATTAGGCATCATGAATCAACTGTATTAACTTCATTTAATGCCCATGACTTTACACAATCTAAATATTGAACCACCTCAGAGATAACACTGATTTATCTTAACTGTGAACCAATCAAAGCAGTCATGAACCACTAATTTTACTCAAGCCAGACTTTATCTTATCTTTATTGCGAGAATGCTTTTCTCCAGAATTAGAGTAGTAGTAATCGTAGTAATTATGACGATAATGGTCACTCTCCACGCCATTCACTACCATTCCCAAAACGCCTGCTCGTGAATGTTCTAGCAAATCCTTGGTAGCCTTAGCAGCCGCAGAATTAACTACACCAGGTCTAGCCACCAACAACATACCATCAGCCAAATTACTAACTATCATGGCATCAGCTAACATACTCATCGGTGGTGTATCTATAATGATGTAATCATAATCTTCCTTAGCTTGGGCAATTAAACTAGCCATACGCTGGGAATCTAGCAAGACAACTGGGTTAGGCGGAATTGTCCCAGCCGTTAATAAATCTAGATTAACCACTACTTCTTTAGTCGTTTTACCAAACTCGGACTGTCCCACCAAAACATTACTCAACCCCATCATATTGGGTATTTGCCAAATATCATGTTGATGGGGACGACGCATATCTGCATCAATTAATAGCACGCGCTTACCCATCTGGGCGGTAGCTACCGCTAAGTTAGCCGCAATAAAAGACTTACCCTCACCCATCACAGAACTGCTGACGACAATCACCTTCAACTCTTTATCAGAAAGAGTGAAACCCAAATTGATTTGCAGCATCTCAAAAGCTGCATTCACTGAAGAATAAGGGTTATTGAGTACAGGTAACTCTGTCGATTTTTCACCATTAGCCAATCTCGCTTTTTGGTCAAAAATCGGAATTGTACCCAACAAGGGATAATTGAGTAAGCGTTTGGCTTCTTCTGCGGTCTTCACAGACTTGTCCACAGATTCTAGTAACAAGGCAATTCCCAAAGCTGCGAAAATACCTAAAAATCCTCCCAGAGCTAAATTCAAAGCGATACGCGGAGAAATAGGTTTCTTAGGCAACAAAGCCTCAGAAATTACTCTAGCATTACCAACATTCTGGTTTTCCACCACCTGAACATCTTGCAAACGTTTCAGCATTTGTTCGTAGCTGGTACGTGCTACCTGTAACTGTCGCTCTAGACGTAACTGTGTTTGTTCCAGTCTGGGTAAACTTCTCATCCGTGCTTGGTAAAGCACAAAGGCTTTCATCAAGACACCAACTTGATTTTCCAGCCCTAACCGTTGTACCTCTATCTGTACCAAATCAGTAGTTAGAGTTTGCTGGAGTTGTCCAACTTGTAAATCCTGCTCTTCTATCGATTCATCAATACCAACAGTTTGGGAAACTCGTCGCTCCAAATGCTGTCTGAGAGCTTGTTCTTTCTCTAACAAATTTACAATTATAGGATGCTCGTCAGTATAGCGCGATCGCTCCACAGCTAACTGGTCTTGCACCTTCCGATATTCTGTTAACACCTGCTGTACAGCATTCGACTGACTCAAGGTACTAAGTGCTACAGCCTGCTTTGTTGTTAAAGCCAATTGCTTTTGCAACGCACCAGAACGGCTTCTAGCATCCGCCAGTTGCGCCTGAAGTCGGGTCATCTGGTTGGATAAATCATTCAACTGCTTGACCCCTTCTTTGGCTTCTTCCCCTAGAGAAACAACTTGGTATTTTTCTTTAAACATACGCAAAGCCAGTTCTGATTCTGCAACCTTGGCTTCCACTTGAGGTAGCTGTTTATCCAAAAATTCCCGCGCCGCTCTTGCTTCCGAACGGTTAACCAGAATATTATTTTCCAGATAAGCACTCATCAAAGAATTAATGACTTTAGCCGCCTCTTGAGCATCTGTACTGCGGTAGGAAAGCTGTAAAATATCAGTCCCGCGTACACTTTTCACCGTCAAAAGACGAAGAAAAGCATCCAATTCCAAAAGGTTTCCTTCCGCATCCTTAAGCTGTAAATCAGCAATAGTCTTCAGAGAAATCGTATTAGAACGAATCACCTCAGCTTCAGTTTCCAACGGGTTAGAAAGGTTTGTCACCCCACTAAGTTGTCCCACCTGTTCACTAACACCAGTGAGAGAAGAAACACCACTCTGCTTATTAAACAGTAGTTTGCCATTGGCTTCATAAACTGGTTTTTGGCTGAAAGTTACCAACCCCGTCAGACCAAACACAGAACCGATAATCAGGGCTATCAATAGCCAACGTCTTTTTAAAGTTAAGCAATATTGTTGAAAGTTAATAAAATCTTGTTCTTCTTGATCAGAAGGCATAATTCACCTAATAATTTTATTTATTCAGCTATCAGTTTTCATTGCATACCATGTGATTGTGAGGCTACACATAACAATGATTTATCATGTGTAATCTCAAATTTGGTATTGTTTCACTTTGCTAGCAGATACGAATCCCTAATTTATTTCCTTTTAATAAGGCATTATCAAGCTTTTTTGTCTAGATATCCTACGTATTTTTACTACATTTTTTTTTAGAGTATAATTTTTTTAAGAAGTAAAAATAATTATTTACGGCATTTATTAAGGTATAATTTCTAAATTAATACACTTCAGTTTAGGGATATAGAAACCCTTTTTCTTCAAGGAGACGGGGTTCTTTGTAGGAGCAAGATAGCTAACTAATAACTGCTAATAATAAAGTTTTTTAATTATCTCTAAATATTTAAGTAATATCCACATAGCTAAATAGTGATAATCAGTAATAAAAAATAAGGTAATAGAACTAAAATAATCAACTTCTAGTGAATATTTGGGTGTATATCAACGTTGAGAAGCATATAAATACTTTATCAAGTTGAAATCTACTGTATGAATTGCGTTACCATCTTGGGCTTTTGAGAAAATTTTAGTCTGACAACAGCTATTGGCTGTGATTATCAATTTATCTAAGGTCAGTATGGCTGGCAGGTATTCCATCTGGTAATGCCGATTTTGCTTTGCCATTTTTAATCTTTGGAAATCATACAGATGCAGATTACTCTTAGTGTTAGCAATCAAGGAAGTAAGTTATCTCAAACCCACAACATCCTCTGTATATTGCTACTGCTAGGGGATATTGTCGGTTTAGTGTTGAGTTTATCTCTAACGTTTTGGACAAATTGGGATAAAAATCTCAATACTGTTGACCTCTTTGTTAATTTATTATTTTGCTTGCTAGTCATTACTGGGCTATATCTAGCAGACACCTACCATCCAGACAACCAAATTTCAGGTTTACGCGCTCCGGCTCGGATTTTAATTACTAATTTAGTCGTAGGCTGCATCTTTTTTGTCATCCTCCATATCATTGAAAATGGGGAAAAACTAGCCTTGTGGAAATGGCAAATTTTGCTCCCTAGTCTGGGTATATTGACCATCTGGACGATATGCTTAAGAATATGGGCAGCAAAATGGGCGCGATCGCAAGCTCAAAATAGTCGATGGCTAATTGTAGGCGCGAACAAAGAAACCATCGAATTTGGCAAAACTTTTCTCCAGCACAACTCATTGGGTCGGCTAGTCATCTTAGCAACCCCAGACCAAAACACCCATAAGTTAGCTAACAATCATCGCATTTGTGTGACTAATCTCTATGACTTACCCCAATGGACACAGCAGGCGTGGTCAGGGGTAGTAGTAGCCACCCCAACAGAATTATCTGACATCCAGGTGCAGCAGTTGATGCAGTTGCGCCTAGCTGGTGTCCCCATCTACGGTATCCCAGATATTTGTGAAAACCTCTGGTACAAACTCCCTTCGTCTCTACTGCAAGATAACTGGCTGGTATTTAGTTCTGGTTATCACCTCACTTCTAGCAGCATTAGTCAAAAAATCAAGCGCGTCACAGACATAATTTTGGCATCCCTATTATTTCTAGGTTTGTTTCCCCTCATGTTACTGACAGCCTTAGCTATCAAATTAGATAGCCCTGGCTCATTTTTCTACAGTCAAGTACGGACAGGGTTAAAAGGACAAACCTTTCGGGTTTACAAATTTCGTTCCATGTATCAGGATGCGGAAAAACGCGGCGTGCAGTGGGCAAATGAAGATGATCCGCGCATTACTAGGGTTGGACGCTGGCTACGCCTGTTGAGAATTGATGAACTACCACAAATTTTCAATGTTTTATCAGGAGAAATGAGCTTAATTGGCCCTCGTCCAGAACGACCAGAATTTGATATCAAACTGCGACAAGAGATTCCCTACTATGACTTGCGTTATATCGTCAAACCCGGAATTACAGGCTGGGCGCAGGTGATGTATCCCTACGGCGCATCAGTAGAAGACGCTTACGAAAAGTTAGCTTATGACCTCTACTACATCAAGAATTATTCACAATTTTTAGATTTAGCGATCGCCTTCAAAACCATCCGGGTCGTGTTATTAGGTAAAGGCAGATGAAAAAGAAAATTTTAGTCACAGGCGGAGCAGGATATATCGGCTCTCACGTAGTCCGCCAATTGGGTGCAGCCGGCTATGATGCCGTGATCTATGACAATTGTTCTACAGGTTCAGCCCAAGCCGTCCTCCACGGTGATTTAATCATTGGGGATTTAGCAGATTTAGATACTCTTTACCGGGTGTTTTTCCAGCATCAATTTACCGCCGTTCTACACTTTGCTGCTAGTCTCAACGTCCCGGAATCAGTGGCTCATCCCCTGGAATACTACGCCAACAACACCCGTAACACCCTAAACTTACTGCGTTGTTGTAGCGATATGGGTGTTAATCAAATCATCTTTTCCAGCACAGCCGCCGTCTATGGACAACCAGCAACCAATCCTGTCACCGAGTCCACACCCACCGAACCCATTAACCCCTACGGACGCTCAAAACTTTCCTGTGAATGGCTAATTCGAGACTACGCCACAGCCTCATCTCTGCGGTACGTAATTTTACGCTACTTTAATATCGCCGGCGCAGAACCTGGCGGCAGACTAGGGCAAATGTCCAAAAATGTCTCTCATTTAATCGGAGTAGCCTGTAATGCCGCACTCAAACGCCAACCAGGTATACGCATTTTTGGTACAGATTTTCCCACCCCAGATGGCACAGCAATTAGGGATTATCTTCATGTTGAAGACTTAGCAACAGCACATTTAGACGCTTTGCGCTACCTAGAAGAAGGTCAAGAGAGCCAAATTCTCAATTGTGGTTATGGACAAGGGTATAGTGTGCGGCAAGTCATTGAACGAGTGAAAGTCATATCTGGAGTAGATTTCCCGGTCATCGAAACAGATCGCAGGCCTGGAGATCCAGCTTGTGTCATCACCTGTGCCGACAGAATCCGTCAAGTATTGGGATGGAAACCCAAATATAATGATTTGGATCTGATCGTTTATACAACCCTGGCGTGGGAAATGCGTCAGAAAGGTGCAACACCCAATTTAATAACTCAACCCAAATTCACAACTCAACCAAAAGTAGCCTAACGTTTGTAGTGAAGACTTCACTTCAACCTTTGTAAAAACATCAACAGCAAGAAATGATCATTTCAGGCCGCTTTCACTGGATGCCGGATTTCAATTACCATGTGTATTGTCATCCATCTTCATGGGCTACATTAACCTAGCCAGCGATCGCTATGCCTAAATCTAAAAAAGCTTCTGATTCTATTAATTTAAACAATCCACAATATTATATTAACCGAGAGTTAAGCTGGTTAGAATTCAACAATCGGGTATTACATGAAGCTTGCGATCCACGCACACGGTTGTTAGAACGATTGAAGTTTTTAGCAATTTTCAGTTCTAACTTAGATGAATTTTTTATGGTACGGGTTGCAGCTCTCAAGCAACAGGTAGAAGCGAAGGTGAGTAAGTTAACCCCCGATGGACGCACCCCACAACAGCAGTTAGATGATATTCGCTTACACCTTATACCTCAAGTCAGCAAAGAACACCAACAATTTGAACAAGTTATCCGTCCATTGTTGGCTGGTCAGGGTATTCATATCCTGGATTACATTAACCTGACTCAAAAGCAGCGCACCTATCTAGATAATTATTTTGAAGACCAAATTTTCCCTGTTCTGACACCCTTAGCAGTTGACCCCAGCCATCCCTTTCCCTACATTTCTAATCTCAGCTTGAATTTGGCGGTTCTGGTGAAAAATCCGGACACAGACGAGGAATTTTTTGCGAGGGTGAAAGTTCCCAGCGTCTTGCCACGATTTTTGCCCCTACCGCCAGAGTTGGGCATTAATATGGAAAATGGCAAACCAGCTAACTGGACTGGTGTACCCTTAGAACAGGCGATCGCTCATAATTTAGAGTCTCTGTTTCCAGGGATGAATATCCAGGAATATCATCCTTTCCGCATAACGCGTGATGCTGATTTGACTTTAGAAGAAGACGAAGCTGATGACTTATTACTCGCTATAGAACAAGAACTAAGAAAACGCCGCATCGGTGGAAACCCTGTCCGCATCGAAATCCAATCCCAAACCCCTGAACCAATACGTACTAGGTTATTACAAGATTTAGAACTCACAGAAAATGATGTGTACCAAGCGGAAGGTCTGTTAGGACTGCGAGATTTGATGTATTTTATGGCCTTACCCTTGCCAGAACTCAAAGATCCACCACGCCAGTCTGTAGTACCGATGCGCTTGCAACGATTAGGAGAACCTAGTCTAGACCGCGATGTGTTGGAGTTAGAAGAGGGTAAAGATTTCTTTTCTGTAATTAGAGAAAAAGATTTATTTGTCCACCATCCCTATCAATCTTTTTCAGCTACAGTGGTACGCTTTATCACCCATGCTGCCCACGACCCGAATGTACTAGCCATTAAAATGACTTTGTACCGTACTTCTGGGGATTCGCCAATTGTTAATGCCTTAATTGCCGCAGCAGAAAATGGCAAACAGGTATCAGTCTTGGTGGAATTAAAAGCCCGATTTGACGAAGAAAATAATATTTACTGGGCAAGGCGATTAGAAAGGGTGGGGGTACACGTTGTTTACGGTTTGGTTGGTTTAAAAACCCATTGCAAAACCGTCATGGTGGTGCGCCGAGAAAAAGACAGGATGCGCCGCTATGTACATATCGGTACGGGCAACTATAATCCTAAAACGGCACGACTATATACAGATGTAGGTTTATTTAGTTGTCGAGAAGAATTAGGTGCTGATATTACAGATTTATTTAATTTCTTGACAGGATATTCGCGGCAGAAATCTTATCGAGAATTATTGGTTGCGCCTGTGAATATGCGCGATCGCTTTTTGGAATTAATTCATCGTGAAATTACCAATGTCAAAAACGGCTGCACAGGTCGCATTGTGGCCAAGATGAATTCCCTTGTTGATCCCCAAATTATTACTACTTTGTATGAAGCCTCTCGCGCCGGCGTACAAATTGACTTGATCATACGAGGCATTTGCTGCTTACGTCCAGGGCTGCCTGACTTGAGTGAAAATATTCGTGTGATTAGTATTATTGGCCGATTTTTAGAACACTCGCGAATGTATTATTTCTACAACAACGGCCAAGAAGAAATTTATATTGGTAGTGCTGATTGGATGAGCCGGAACTTAGACCGTCGAGTGGAAGTAATTACCCCCATAAAAGACCAAGATATTGCTAAAGACTTGCAAGAAATATTGGGAATAATGCTAGCAGATAATCGTCAAGCTTGGGATTTACAAGGTGATGGGACTTATATTCAACGCCGTCCTGGAGATGATTGCCCCGAATCTCACTCCCAAAACACACTGATGAATATGGCCTTAGGTTCAACTGGGATAACAGCAAATTTAATTGATGCCAAAAAAAGTTCTTCATTAACAGATAATTAGATCAAGTCCATTCTTTATCAAAACTTCAATTTTTTTATAAGAAGTTTTATCAATTCCTCTGCTTATGTACCAATTATTCAACCATAAGATAGAGTAGTTATTAGTAGTTGTTCCCATAGACTAGAGGGATTATCGTATTTACTTTTTCCCTGGAATGTTAATGTTCTCCTGTGAGTCTTCTACCTTACGAGTTCTAGTGGTTGACGATCATGAACTGACTCGTTTAACACTAAAATTAGCTTTCGCAGGTCAGGAAAATATTCAAGTTGTGGGTTTAGCTAGTAACGGTCAAGAAGCTATAGAAATGGTAAAAGATTTTCATCCTGATGTGATTGTTCTGGATTTACAGATGCCAATTATGGATGGTTGGAGTGCTTCTGGACATATTAAAGCCCTTTCTCCCAAAACTCAGATATTGGCTTATTCTTCGGTCGAAGAAGCTGCTTTGCCTGACAAAAACACAATGTTTAACTTTGATGAAGTATGTAAAAAAGATGTTCCTACCAGTGAACTAGTTGCTTTAGTCAGACAACTAGGAAAAAGTGTAGGTAATAATTCTATTTCTAGGTAGATAAAAGGAGCTAGTATTGCAAGGCAAAAGTCAAAATTCAAAACTCAACAAGCTTATATCTCAAAGCTTTTACTTGTTTGAAATGGTAGATTGATTTATGCCATGCTTTACTAGCCTCTAGCCGCCATACTAGATTAATTATTCTCTGGTTGTGGAATAGTACGTCTAAATTCTTCAATCAATTCATCTAGTTCTTCCAAGGCTTGATTTACGTCAACTCTCAAAATTCCCAAATTTGGTTGCTCTAAAAGGCTCAGTAGGTACTCACGTTTACTTTCAACGATCGCAATCCTCTCTTTGAGTGTCTGTAAATCCATTGTTTTTTCTCCTTATATTATCTCTAAGTTTAAAGTTAACTCAAAAAAGCCATGCTTGTAACACATCTCGATTAGGGCAACTAGCGATCGCATCAGGAAATTTAGTGCCTAATTTGATGATAATAAAGCTAGATGTGTTAAGAATTTATACGATTCTGAGATTATGTTACGTAAAATTTCTCTGGGAACTCTTGGTTTAAGCGTCGGTGGCATATTGATTATCGTAGGCTTTGTTGCTTACGCTGCGGATAACGCTACACTGAATTTAGTGGGATTTTTCTACGGCTTTCCACTGTTTCTAGGAGGATTAGCACTCAAAGCTAATGAAATCAAGCCGATTCCCTTCAGCAAACCAACTCAACCATCAGTTTTATTATTGCGAGAACAGCAAGCAACTGTTACCCAAAATAAAATTCGTAAAGATATTACTCGTTATTGCTATGGACAGGATGCCCATTTAGATAGTGCGCTTTCTTATCTGGGTCTAGGCCTTTCGGATGACGAAAGACCCATAATCACAGGTTTACGGGAAACAGAAATTAATGGTGCTTACGCCTTAATTTTAGAATTTGATTCGCCATCCGTACAAATTAGCGATTGGCAGGAAAAGCAAGAAAAAATGACTAAATACTTTGGTCCAGAAATAGAGATAAAAATTACATTAGTCAATGAAAATCAAATTGAATTAGCCGTGATTACTAATAAATAGTCATTAGGAATCAGGCGTGGGCATTAAATAACTGATGTTGATGTAAGATTTCAGTTATTTAATGCTAATTCTTGTAGAAGAGTAGGCACTGTTTTTCCTGTGCTGAAATCCTAATCTTTATGTTATTGGCATTGCCTAGCTTACGGTTATTAAAATGGTGTGCCATATTTAGATAAATTTTCCGTCACAACTTTCTGTTGGACAGATATAGTTACTTTTCTAAACGTACTGCATACCATTGCAAATATTTGCCAATTCCTACATCCAATTCACAACTTGTGTCAATTAAATGTTGGGCTTGGGCTGCTGGAGAATCAAACTGTTGTAACTCAAATGGCAAATCTTTAAAATCAATTTTTTGTAATTCGCTTTTGAGCTTTTCTAATAATTCTGTTGTTGTCAGAAACTGTTCTGGTTGATTTGTTTCTAAAACCACAAAATTATCCTGTTGATACATTAATGGATCAGGCATAAAATAGATTAACTTAATGCGTGGATATAATTAATTTGCTGTTTGCCTTTTACTTCCTTCTCTCGCCAACTTATTTGTATTGATCTTAATTTTAGACACATTGCTGACATTTTGCCGAAAAATTCACCTAATCCTCTAAAACTTAGTATATAAAATAACTTTTTTAAGTGATTTTACTAAATCAAATTGCCGAATGCAACTGAAAATAAAGTCTTGTTAATAGCTTTATATTAACATGGTGTAATTTATGTAATTACCCCAAATAAATATCCAAAATCAAACTTTTGAAAAATGCCGAATAAATTGCTAGCAATCAAGCAAGATGCTGGTTAAGCTAACTTTCTCAGGTCATTTGGTGATAGAACTACTTTATTAAACTAGTATCTAAAATGACTATATTGGTAGAGATATAAACTTGGTATTTAAAGTTTTGCATACCATCGCAATTAAATGCTAGCAAGCGGGAACTATAAAAGTAACATTTCTTAGCATAGCTAGACATGAGTATTAAGGTATTTGTTACCTTAATTACCTGTATACAGGAATCCTAAATGATATATGAAAAATTTTCAGTAATGTAGGGTGGGCTTTGTCAACCAAAACCTAGATATAGTGGGCTACGTGTATTTTAAAAATCCAATCAGATACCTATATATTGATAAATTGTCTATGCAACTTAGTATGATGTCGTTTTCTTCGCTAAAGATTATCGAACAGTTTTTCATCCACACAAGTTTTCGAGGTAGATCGGATAGATGCGTTTTGAGAATTCCCATATTGATAAGTGAGCGATGATCTTTAGGCGATCGCATCATTACTTGTCACTGTTTACACACATGATCTAGTCGGACAGTAACACAATCGCCATTAAAGAGTAAATTAGCACAAGATATTTTGCATATTGCTTGTGACCTGATCAAAACTAAGTCATTATTTTACTCTCCAACTAGTTATTCACCTAAATATGGCTACTTTAAACAAATTTCGGTTACAAGTAATTAATTTACAGGAGCAGGATTTTTCTAGGTTTGCTCCTTTTAAACTCTGAGGATTTCTGTGGAACGCAACTCATGTCACGCATAAGCCCATATTCTCTTAAAGAACCTCCTGTCATTTTGGTGGCTGATGATGACACAACCATCCGAACCATGTTGCGTAAAGTCATGGAAAAAGAAGGCTATCGAGTCATTGAGGTGACAGATGGGAAGCAGTGCTTAGATGCTTATGAGACTGTCAAACCAGATATAGTCCTGCTAGATGCTGTGATGCCTGTTATGGATGGCTTTACGTGCTGTAAGCAATTACTACAAATTGCTAGAAATAATTTAATGTCAGCTTTGGCAAATCTAGATACTGATTCTGGATTAGGTAATACCGTCATCTCAAAACTATGGGAGCGGACTCCTATATTAATGATTACCAGCTTGAATGATGAAGAATCTGTAGATCGTGCTTTTGAAGCAGGCGCAACAGATTACATCACAAAGCCAATTCATTGGGCTGTGTTGCGTCAACGTCTACGTAGACTGCTACAACAAGCACAAGTTTATAAACAATTGGAAGCTGCAAACTTAGCCTTGCAGGAACTGGCTCATGTCGATGGCTTAACTGGCTTGGCTAATCGCCGTCGTTTTGATAACTATTTGAATACGCAGTGGATTAACCTAGCACAAGCAAGAGTGCCTTTATCGCTGATTTTGTGTGATATTGACTTTTTCAAACTTTACAATGACTGCTATGGGCATCCGGCTGGTGACGATTGTTTACAAAAAGTAGGTCATGTTTTAAACCATACAGCAGAGAAACATCGAGATTTGGTAGCCCGTTATGGCGGTGAAGAATTTGCTGTAATCATGCCTTATACTCACGCAGCCGGTGCAGTTCACGTTGCCACCATGATGCAAAATGGCGTTGGTGATTTACATATTGTCCATGAAAAATCTACTGTGAGTCAATATCTGACTCTAAGTATGGGTGTAGCGACTATGATACCAAGCTGGGAATTAGCCCCCTCAGATTTAATTGCCGCAGCAGATAAAGCTCTTTACCAAGCAAAGGAGAAAGGGCGCAATCGGATTTGTTTGTTATCGGAGAGTGAAGGTAATTCGTAATTCGTAATTCGTAATTCGTAATTCGTCAAGAGGGGTAAACTGGCAAAGTAAAGTGAAACCATGCACCACCATAAGGGTTAGAGTCTACCCAAATTTGGCCGTAATGCGCTCTGACGATACGTTGGCATAGACAAAGACCGATACCGTAACCTTCTGTACCTTCATCTCGTTCTAGGCGGTAGTGGTTTTCAAAAATGCGATCGCGATTTTCTACTGGGATGCCAGGGCCAGTATCACCTATGCTGAACTGAACTTTTTGGGTAGTGCGGTGCAAGCCGGCGATGCTGATTGTGCCACATTCTGGGGTGTATTTAATGGCATTATCCAAAAGGTTGATCAAGACTTGGCGGATACGTTCTGGATCAGCATAGACATAGGGTAAGTCTTGAGGGATGTCGGTTTCTATCTTTTGGGATTTAGTAATGTAGCGATCGCGCAATTCTTCTAATATATCTAAGCACAGTTGACCGAGATGTGTTTTCTGCGGTGTAATGGGAAACTCAGTATCATGCCCCCTACCCACCTGCAATAGATCCGCAATCATTCTGTCAATTGTCTTAGTCTGACTGCGGGCTTGTTTTAATAAATGGGCAATTAAGGCTGGTTTGAGGCGTTGAAATTCACCAGTTTCTAGATTGTAGTTAGATTGTAAAGTTTCAATGGCGATCGCCGCAGCTGTCAAGGGATTGCGGAGGTCATGGGCTAGCATCCCAATTACCCTATCTTTAAACTGTAACTGCTCTAGAAGTTTTTCTTTTTCTTGTTTGAGGTGAAAAATTTCGTCGGAAAGTCGAATTAGTTCCGCAGAAACTGCAACAGAACGGATGGTTGATTTTGGTTGTGAGGTTCGCCCATTGTCCTCTACACGTTCTTGTAAGTCCTCTTGGAGTTTGAGGTAAGTTTCTACAGCTGCTTGCCAACGAGGCCACCAGCTTTTAAGTTGAGAAATAATATTACTACCGGCAAGAACTTGTCTAGGTTCTGGGTGAATTTTGATTAAGGCTGGTGTTGCCACTAACTTAAAATGTTCTGCTAAATAAGGTTGTTGTCCAACATCGATAATTTGCAGTTCAAAGTTATACTCAGCCTGTAATTCTTTTAAGTAAGCACGGATACGCTGCACCTGTTGTTTGGACTTGGGTCGTCCATCAATAAACAGTAGCAGTTGGAGTGGAGCATCAGAATAGATCGGCTGATCCTGGGAAACTTGCATGTAATCGTGTTTCAGCACTGGTAACAACCTGGCGACGTTTTGCAGAAGTTAGACTAGACTGACAGTTGTCGATGGTCGTTCGTTTTTTTCTCAACTTAATATCTATTTTAGATTTTTCATACTCCCTTCTGATCGGGGTTTTTGACATGAGATACATCTTTTTGAGCTTTTTGCTTCCAATTGGGCTAACTTGTTCGGATGGAAAGGTCTTTGCTGTGCAGTATCAACCTCCATCTTCTGTAAATCATACTCTGGTAGTAGAGTCAACAGAGGAAAATTTTTATACTCAGGCAAGTCAGATCATACAGCAACAGTTGGATTTAATTGCACGGATTGAGCAAGCACTAGTAACTCCTGATGCCAATCGAATGCGATCTGTACGAGGACAGTTAATTTCCCAAACTAAAATTACTGAAGGGTTTCTTCAGCGTCAACACTTCAGAGCGAAAAGTTTGTGTAATTCCCCAGATGCTTCCCCTGTGTCTGGTAACTTCACCAAGTCACAAGCCCAAATTTATTGCTCCTTGTATGCTTCTAGCCAGGAATTAGTAAAACTTGCGCCTGTGCTGGATATGAGTTTATCTCGCCGGGGTGAATTAGCTTTGGTGAGAAAGTTACCCCTAGTGAGTGGTGAACGTCAATCAGACCCAGTGCTGTCGATTGCGCCTGTGCAGTATCCCTATCTTAACCAGCCAGCAACACCCTTTGCGACCTGGGAACCAAATCTAGCACAACAGTCTCCCAAGTCCTTTGACTCTTCTACATTACCAATTATCGGTAGAGTTGCTAAAACAGCCATAGCTAACTATAAACCACCTGTACAACCTGCGATCGCAGCACCCCAATCAGCCCTTGCGATTTTGGCTAATGCCAAACGGTTTCTCAGTACAGCCCAAGTTAACTTTCCTGTTGGTCATCAATTTACAGATGCTCAGGAAACTGCTGTCACCCTTGATCGGTTTACTTACGGCTTAGATCCCCAAGAACCGCAAATTTACGCTCAGTTTCTACAATTACCCCGGACTGGCATTTTTCGCGTGTTAACTGCTTCAGCGTACCAACGCCCCATCAATAGGATGACGAATCGGTTGCAACCTAAAGTCAGTGAGCGTTATCCTTTCCCTGTTTTGGGTAATGCTAAAGGAAGTCTTAAACCTAGTTTAGCACTGAAGTTAGTTGGCGATCGCTTTCAAATGCAGCATTCAGGAGTAGATTACAGTTTTATGGTGGATCTGGGAAATATCCCATTAGAGAAGTTGGATGGCAAACTCCAAGGTATAGCCTCATCCACACGGGAATTTTTTCTCAACTACCAACCACCCAAGCAATTAGAAACTTTGCAAGTAGAAAGACGCAGATTTTTGACTGGTAAAGACCAAAACTGGAATCAGAGCCAAGTAATGTTGGCTGATGCTCCAGCTAAATTGAATCATACCTATTTAGTCAGAACTCTCCAATTTCAGCTACCAGAAATTGTCTTAAATAGCCAGCTAATTCCGTCCGAAAGAAGACGCTACCTAGACGAATTACAACAAATCCAAAGTAGTGACATGATTGTAGCTTTCCGTCCAGTGCGTCAGCGTGCTGATGGTAGTTATACTATGTTGTGGCGAGTTGTACGTGAGTTACCTGCACCACAAATTTTAAATTTGTAAGGATATGAGGGGGTAGGGGGGATATTAAAGCTTTACCTTGTTCAAAGCTTCAAGATATCAAACAGTTCCACTTACGAATATTCATGTAGAAAAAAATTGACTTTGGTAAGATTTTAGAAGAACCTCAGTACAATTTCTCAGCAAACATGGATATTCTTCAAGACGCTCCTCACGTTGCCATATTTCTACGGACACTTGTGGGTGGTGGAGCTAAAAGAGTCATGCTTAACTTAGCAAATACCCTGACTGAGCAAAATTTCAAAGTAGATTTGGTACTCAGTCATCTAGGCGGGCCTTACTTATCACAGGTATCATCTAAAGTGCGAATTGTCGATCTAAAAGCACCAAAGTTGCCCTTAAGTTTGCCGAAATTGGTAAGTTATTTACGTCAAAACAAACCACTCAACTTACTATCAGCCTTACATTACCCTTGCGAAGTTGCTATATGGGCTAAATATATTTCTGGAGTTTCTACACAAGTAATTGTATCGGAGCGTAATACACTTTCCCAAGAAGCTAAATATTCCCCTGAAATCACAGCGCGGCTGACACCTTTAGCCGCTCGGCTATTTTACCCGTTAGCAGATAAAGTGATTGCTATTTCCAAAGGAGTAGCGAATGATTTGGCGCAAATTACTAAAATTCCTGCCGAAAGCATTCAAGTAATCTACAATCCAGTGATTACCCAGGAAATACTGCACAAGGCACAAGAAAGTGTCGAACACCCTTGGTTTCAACCAGGAGAATTACCAGTAATTTTGAGTGTAGGACGGTTGATGCAGCAAAAAGACTTTCCGATTTTAATTCGAGCTTTTGCGCGAGTTTTAAAGGTGCGTTCGGCGCGACTGGTGATTTTGGGTAGTGGGCGAGAGCGATCGCATCTGGATAAACTAGTACGAGAATTGGGCTTGCAAGATCATGTCGCGATGCTAGGATTTCAAAAAAATCCCTACGCTTTCATGGCACGAGCTTCAGTCTTCGCTCTATCATCAGCATGGGAAGGATTTGGTAATGTACTTGTAGAAGCAATGGCTTTAGGTACACCTGTAGTCTCTACAGACTGTCCCAATGGCCCTGGGGAAATCCTCAATCGTGGTAAATACGGTTTACTAGTACCAGTTGGTGACGATGCGGCTATGGCCGAGGCAATTGTCAATACTTTATCTGGCAATTGTCCAACCGTTGATTCACATTGGCTAGAGCAATTCACTTCCCATGCAGCTATGAATAAATATATCAAGCTTCTAGATATTGCTTAGTACACCTACAGCAATTACATCTTCACTAAATCAGCATGAAACTCTTAATTCAACACAGACATTTAAAAAATGAAATCGCTGGTGTTCTAACATATATTAATGCAATCAGACCAGAACTAGAAACGAGAGGTATTGAAGTTAAAACAATCTCTACAAGAGAAGAGCAGATCAATAATTGGGTAAAACTGATTTTTTGGGCAGATATTGTTCACATGAATTCTAATGATTTAATATTTGCCCTGTTGTGTAAAACTCTGAATAAAAAGATTATTATTAAATACCACTACTGTTTCTATCAATCTATTCACTCTCAATATGAGCAGATGTCCTTTGCAAAAAGGCTACAAGCTGAATTAAGATATACTCTACCCAAACCCAACTATCCCTTAAAATGGAAGCTATTCACCTTTGTCAAATGGGCAAGATTAGGAACTAGACTTGGTACTGCACTCATGGCCAATCGCCACACAGCTTGTAGCAATTTTTTAGGTGCATCTTGTGCTTTTCCTTGGCAAGTAGTTACTTTATATAATCCTATTGTTATTAGCTCTGAAAGTCAGCCGAAAAATCTAGATAAGTTATCTACGCCTTATAAATTTGTTTTTGTTGGTAGATTAGATGCAGATAAAGGAGTAGATATCTTATTAAGAGCCGCAGCGATTTTAAAAGATGAAAATCGTAATTTTCAAGTTTTGATTATAGGAGATGGAGGAGCAGTCAATACATTACAGCAACTGACATCCAGTTTAGAACTTGTAAATTACGTCAGTTTTTTAGGGAAACTTTCTAATCAAGAAGTGATCGCACAATTACAGGATGCTTTAGCTTTGGTAGCACCTTCGCGGTGGCAAGATCCAGCACCTTATGTAGTATTGGAAGCTTCTAGTACCCAAACCTGTTCCATTGTCTCAAAGATGGGAGGATTGCCAGAAATGGCTGGAAAAAACGGCTTTTTATTTGAAAATGAAGATATAAAAGGGTTAGCTAGTTGCATGAGATACTGCTTAGATCATCCAGATGAAGTAATTAATCGCGGTTTCCTATCTAGCCAGTATGTTGCAGAAAATTTTTCTTCAACCCTTGCGGTTACTCAATTTCTAGAGCTTTGTGATCAACTAAAGCCTAAAACTACAATTCAATGACGGCAGTATGCGCTAGGGTAGGAATTGACACGCGTTTGTGATTTCCTGTGCTTCTCTGTAAACGTCCAGCTATATTTTTCAGTTTGGCTGTCTTACTTACTTCGTTAACAGCCTGCACCAATGCGCCAACCGCAAAAAACCTAGAACAGTCTTTGGCCGCAGATCCCAGGTTAAAAAAGAACCCAGTCGTTTTAGGTCAATCTCCAGCAGATAAATCAGCATCTGGACAAAATGAACCATCGGTGCAGTTACCTGCGGATTTCCCTAAAGATATCCCCATATATCCCAATGCCAAACTAGAGGAAATTACCCCTGTTAGTAGTACAGACAAGAGGGTTTTGACTCGTTGGCTCAGTTCTGATCCCAGCAATATTATTACTAGTTTTTACCGCAACCAGTTTCAATCTAACGACTGGCAGATTCTACAACAGCCAACGGATGATGTAGAAGGTAGTTTTGAAGTGCGTCGCAATGATTTGTTGGTGAAGGTGTCTATTCAGCCGCAATCAGTGACGAATCCTGCACCCAATCAACCACAAACCTCTACATTATTAAAGATTGAGTATGTACCAAATGATAAAGCTACCTCAGCTACTAACAACATTCCCCCAGCACAGGCTACACAATCACCAGGTACATCTGAGACTCTTACGGCTCAAGAATTCAGCGATTTGAATAAAGTCTCGCAACCAATAAAGCAATATATTCAGGATTTAGCCGAGTTAGGGGTATTTTCGGCAGATTCTTCCAACAATAAAACTAATTCAACCACTACAACTAACGAATTTGAAGCCAGTAAAATTATCACTCGGCGAGAATATGCTCGTTGGCTAATGACTACTAACAATGCCATGTATGCCAACAATCCCGCCAAGCAAATTCGCCCAGCATCAGAGAGTGTACAACCAACGTTTAGTGATGTCTCACCTCAAGACCTTGATTTTCCAGCAATTCAGGGATTAGCGGAAGCTGGATTAATTCCTAGTCCTTTGTCTGGTGACTCTACAGCCGTTTTGTTTCGCCCTGATGCACCACTAACACGAGAACAATTAGTCTTGTGGAAAGTACCCCTAGATACACGCCAAGCTTTACCAAATGCTAATTTAGAGGCTGTTAAGGAAACTTGGGGTTTTCAGGATGTGGGTAAAATTGACCCCAAATCTTTGAGAGCCGTTTTAGCTGATTTCCAGAATGGCGAACAATCAAATATTCGGCGGGTGTTTGGCTATACAACTTTGTTCCAACCGAAAAAACCAGTGACTCGTGCGGAAGCGGCGGCGGCGTTGTGGTACTTTGGCACTCAAGGTGAGGGGATATCGGCTACTGAGGCACTAAAATTAAAGCGATCGCCATAAGATGAAAGGGGGACTGAGGTTAACAATTCAAAATTCTCTTTAGCTAAATTCATGTGGGCTAACGATCGCTTATTTGAAACTATCACGGAATTAGTCATGCACCATTCTCCTAGCGGTGCAGAGGCGGAAATCAATCAATTGCTGATGCAGCGATTTACTGGACTAGGTGTAGAAGTTTGGTGCGATCGCGCCGATAATATTATTGCGAAGATTCCCGGTAAAATTTCTGATAGAGCAGTAGCGATTACAGCCCACAAAGACGAAATTGGGGCGATCGTTAAAAATATTGGTGATGCGGGTAGGGTAGAAGTCCGCAAGTTAGGCGGTGCTTTCCCTTGGGTTTACGGGGAAGGTGTTGTTGATTTACTAGGAGACAACGAAACTATTAGTGGGATTCTCAGTTTTGGTTCGCGCCACGTCTCCCACGAATCCCCGCAAAAAGTCCAGCAAGAAGAGACTCCGATTAAATGGGAAAATGCCTGGATTGAAACTAAACTTACTACGGATGAGTTAGAAGCGGCTGGTATTCGTCCGGGAACGAGAATGGTAATTGGGAAGCATCGTAAGCATCCCATCAGGCTTAAGGATCACATTGCTAGCTACACCTTAGATAACAAAGCATCTGTGGCGATTTTATTGGCGTTAGCACAGCACTTAAAACAGCCAGCCGTGGATGTTTATTTAGTGGCTTCCGCGAAAGAAGAAGTAGGGGCGATTGGGGCATTATTTTTTACCCAAAATCAGCGTTTAGATGCTTTGATTGCTTTAGAAATTTGTCCGTTATCTGAGGAATATCCGGTTAAAGATGGGGAAAATCCGGTACTTTTAGCTCAGGATGCCTATGGAATATATGATGAAGGGCTAAATGGACAATTGCGCCAATGTGCCAAGCAATTAAATATGCCTGTACAGCTAACTACCTTAAGTGGCTTTGGTAGTGATGCTTCTATAGCAATGAAATTTGGTCATGTGGGACGTGCTGCGTGTTTGGCATTTCCTACCCAAAACACCCACGGTTATGAAATTGCTCATTTGGGTGCGATCGCTAACTGTATTATTTTATTAAAAGCTTTTTGTGAAACTGAATTTGAGTAGTTTTATTCAAAGCCGATGACGGGATTTGAACCCGTGGCCTGCTGATTACGAATCAGCTGCTCTACCACTGAGCCACATCGGCATATACGATAGGATATTATAGCATTATTTACCTATGGTAGAACCAAATTCCAAAAACCGCCTGAACTCGGAACAATATGCCCGTCTCAAAGCCGAAACAGTAGCACCTTATCGCGGCTTGAGGCAATTTATTTATATTGGTGTTGGGGCTTCTGGTTTTATCGGTGCATTTGTCTTCTTTTTTCAATTACTTGCTGGTAGGGATATTGAAAATGCTTTACCTAACTTTGCTCTCCAAGTAGGAATAGTCGCACTGATGATTTTTCTCTGGCGTTGGGAGCAACGTCGGCAACGTCGATAAAGTTAGTCAAGATGAGGCGAATTCAAAAGAGAGAAAAAATAAAAAAAATATTAGGAAATCAAAAAATTTAAAAATTTCTGAGAGAATAATATTTGTTGAAACGGGGTCAGCTAAATAAAGACCCTGAATATAAACCCATAATATAAACAGGGGTTAAACAATTTAAAGACCCCAATTTTAAGAAAACCAACAATTATGCCAGTACCAGGTCAGTTTTTGCTGATTCTGGCACTGGCAATTTTTAAATCATCAACTTACGGAACTCTAACTACATAAGATGAGGGCAGTGGTTGGGCGCGTCCAGCATTCACTAGGGCTTGATAGACAAAGGCAGCAATTTCTGCTCTAGTAGCTTCACGATTGGGATTAAGTTGGTTAACGTTGGGATAGTTAATTACCAGTTGCTTGGCGGTTGCAGCCGCAACTGGACTAACTGCATAATTGGGAATCTGACCAGCATCAGTGTAAATAGAAATGACATTCTGATTATCAGCAGTTAATCCTAGTCCATTAGCTAGGGCTACTAAGGCTTGCACTCTAGGGATTTGTTGCTGGGGTTTGAAAGTTCCATCAGGATAACCAGCTACAAATTGACTCTGGTATGCAGCTTGAATAGCCGCGTAAGCCCAGAAATTACTGCTAACATCTCTAAACTGAATTGCAGCTCGTTTAGATGGTGGTGTTAAAGCTTTGGTGATAATAGTGGCGAATTGGGCGCGGGTTACAGGCTCATTGGGTTTAAATGTACCATCAGGAAAGCCAGCAATAATATTTTGTGCAGCTAAAGCTTCTATATAACCTTTAGCCCAATAATTTGCAGCTACATCTTTAAATGCAGTTCCTGAACCGGGTTGTTCCACAGTGGCGGCGACAAAATCTACCTGACCAAGAATTTTTTTCTGGTCGATATCATTACCCACAGCTAAAATGCGATTTGTTCTGGTGGCGTTATTCACATCATAACGAGTGTTACTACGAATCAAATTACCACCAGGATTTTCGTTAGTACCTAAATCTGGTTGAGCATTAACAGTGACTACAACACCATCTCGCTTATTGTTTTGAATGACATTTTTACGCAGGATGGGCTTGGCTGATTCTGAGATAAACAGACCGTCTTGGTTCTGGACAATTTGGTTTTCTACTACCAAAGGTGTAGAGTCACCTCCAATAGCTATGCCAAAACCGGTGTCCTGAAATAAGTTATTGCGAATTTCACCTTGAGCCGATTTGGCGATAGAAACTCCATTACCTGTGTTTTGGACAAAGATATTACTTTCAATTTTGGGGTTTCCTGTACCTGTGACAAAAACCCCATCCCTAACGCTTTTCGTAAAGGTGTTGTTTTTGATGGTGGGATTAGTTGATTCTACCCAGACACCAGTACCACGTTGATTGGGGTTGGTGACAGTTAAACCGACAATTGTTGTATTTTCATTAGCTAAAATGGTTATGTCTTGTCTGGCAAAGGTGCGACTGGTATAAAAACCACCACCTGTAATTAATATTCCTTGTCCTCGGCTAGATTCATCACCTCGCAGTGTCACCCCTGGTTTGACTACGAGTGGAAATTGTTCTCCGGTTTCACTGTTATAGTTTCCAGGCGCAATTTGAATAGTAGTACCTGTTTGAGCCTGATTGAGAGCGTAGGTAATTGTTTTGTAAGGGGTGGTGGTATTACCAGCACCGGCTGTATCTGTACCAGTGGCGGGGTTGACATAAATCACTGGTGCAGTTGTGGGAACTTGCGCTGTGATGTTTGGATTGATTACTTGTGAATTGGCACTTACTTCGCTGGAAATTAGCGTCATTCCAGTGGTAGCCAAGAACAAAGCGATGATTCCTATGGATAGGGGTTTCGCCGAGTATGTATTTAAGCCCTGATGTTTCATTGTTACGTCTGTGAAATGCTGAATATGGGTTAGTTGAATAGGTGTCATGTAGCGGATATCTAGCTACAAAACTTATGCAAAACTATAGCGGATGACTAGCGAATCAGCACCTAAGTTTCGCAAGAAAATACATAAATTATCTAGATTGAAGGGCAAAATCTGACTTTGAGCTTCATCAGGGGGATATGCCGCGCCTTTCGCGATCGCACCTAGTGTTGGTATATTAGTGAACAGATTGCTGGTTACAATCTATGTTGTTAATTCACAAAAATTTAGATGCTTCAGGAATTTAGCCCCGAAACAACAGAAAGGGGATCTCAATAAATAGATCCCCTTTCTATAAAGCTGGCATTGTTTTTTAAACTAATTGGAATTTTGTTGTTAATAAGCTAATGTTTCTAAAGTTTCCCTTAAATATCGCTGCACCTGCTGTTCTAGGCGCAGTTCTTGTAATTGAGTATAGCTTTCCACTTGCCAGCGTTGGAAACCAGAACTAGCAGCGATCGCGTATTGGAGATTTTGCCAAATTTCTGAATCACGAGAAAATTGAAGTTTAGCCATATGCCCTTATTCCTCAGTTTCAACTTTAACAGTCAACTGGGGCAAGATTTTATTAACCCGCACCCCTAAAATCGTGAAATCCTGGTTAATCTTCTCTAAAGGTAACGGTTCTAGAGCAGCAAATTCTGTGTCATTTGTCACTAAAACTCGTGCTACACTCAGTGGAATTTGAAGAAATAAATTACTTGCCAAAAAGGTTAAGCCAGCCATTAATAATGCCAGACTCCGCCATTGTGGTAAAAAACTGGCTACACTCACCACTAGGGGAGTTACTTGGTAGAGTTGCCATAGCATCAAAATTGATATTATTGCTGCCAGCAGTGCCAGCACCCGATTTAACTTTGTATTAATTAAACAGAGAATTTTTCTTTGCTGCTCAGTCAGATTTTCTGGTTTGAGAGCAACTCCCAAAATGGCATATATGTAAAAAGGACGGCGTAACTGCATCCACAAAAGAGGAATCACACCAATTCCTGCTACTAGCAAAAGCTCCACCCACACTGGTAATAGCGGCTGTCCCACTGACAAAAACAATAAGCACAGCAGCAAAAACACAGGTAGTGTCGCCAAGCCAGCGACATGAATCCACAAAATAGGTTCAGAACGAAATGAGCGCATAGTTAAAGTCCTGATTCTTGAGTTTCGAGTTCTGGGTGTTGATTTTCAAGTTGTGAGTTGTGAGTTGAGAAAATTTCTGCAACTCTCTACTCATCACTTTTACTCAGCACTCAGAACTTTTTACTCAGCACTATCTTGTTAACGCCAAGGTACGACGTTTAGTTACCATCTGGTACGCATCAATGATGTCACCTTCAGCCCAGTCATGGAACTTATCCATGCCCACGCCGCATTCATAGCCAGCGTTGACTTCTCGCGTATCTTCTTTCATCCGCTTCAGGGAATCGAGTACGCCTTCATAGACAACTTTACTGCCGCGACGTATCCGTACTTTGCAGTTACGGACGAGTTTGCCAGATTGAACATAGCAACCAGCAACAGCACCGCGACCGACTGGGAAGACAGCCCGGACTTCGGTTTGACCGAGGGGTTCTTCGACCAACTCTGGTTCTAACAGACCTTCTAAAGCACCTTGGATATCTTCCAAGAGTTTGTAGATGATATTGTATTCCCGCACATCTACACCGGCTTCGTCGGCGGCTTGTCTTGCACCACTAGCATAGGTGGTGTTAAAGCCAATAATGACTGCGCCACTGGCTGCGGCCAAGTCAATATCTGTTTGAGTGATTTCCCCTGCTGTAGACAACAGCATCCGAATTTGAACTTCGTTTTGGGGAATTTGTTTGAGTGCGCCTACAATTGCTTCCACAGAACCCTGTACGTCGGCTTTCAAGATTAAGTTGAGTTCTTTCAACTCGCCTTCTTGAGCTTGAGCCGATAGGGTAGTGAGGGTGACACGTCCCTGTAACAGACGCGATAGGCGTTGTTTGTCGGCACGGTCTGAGGCGATCGATCTGGCTTCTTTTTCGTTATGGAAGACCTCGAATTCGTCACCTGCGGCGGGTACGTCACTTAAACCCAGTACCTCAACAGCGAAGGAAGGAGAAGCAATATCTACCCGTTTGCTGCGATCGTTAACCATTGCCCGGACTTTACCGAAGGCTGAACCAGCGACGAGCATATCTCCCACACGGAGAGTACCGTTTTGAATCAGTAGGGTAGCTACTGCGCCTTTAGCTTTATCTAAATGCGCTTCAATTACAGTTCCTCTGGCTGAACGATCTGGGTTGGCAGATAGTTCTCCAACTTCTGCGACCAAGAGAATCATTTCTAGGAGCGTATCGAGGTTTTCTCCCCTGATGGCACTCACGGGAACCATAATTGTCTCACCGCCCCATTCTTCTGGTGTTAGACCGTACTGGGTGAGTTCTTGCTTGACGCGATCGGGCTGCGCCCCTTCTTTGTCAATTTTGTTGATGGCAACAACAATCGGTACGCCTGCGGCTTGAGCATGGCTAATCGCTTCTACTGTTTGGGGACGCACGCCGTCATCCGCAGCCACTACTAAAATTGCGATATCTGTCACCCTTGCTCCCCTTGCCCGCATTGCAGTAAATGCTTCGTGACCGGGTGTGTCCAGGAATACTATCTGATGTGGCTGACCTTCATGTTCAATGTCTACGTGGTATGCACCAATATGCTGGGTAATCCCACCAGCTTCACCAGAGGCTACCTTTGTTTTCCGAATCGAGTCGAGTAAGGTAGTTTTACCGTGGTCTACGTGACCCATAATTGTCACTACTGGTGGACGACGGATGAGGTATTCCTGGTCGCCAACATCAATCATATTTGTGACTTTGCGGGCTTCAGCTTCTGGTTCGGCGGTTTCGATTTCTACTTCTAGTTCTTTTCCAACTAAAGTAATTGTCGGGATATCCAGATTTTGGGTGATACTCACCGCCATGCCTTTCATAAACAGGATTTTAACAATCTCTGTGTCGGCTACTATTAAACCGTCAGCTAGTTCCTGCACCGTCATGGGGCCTGTAACTACCAATGTGCTTGGACGATCGCGTTTGACCTCAACTTCTTGTTGGCGGCGATTATGGTCACGAGAACCGAACTTTTTACTTCTGGTAGTTGGGGAACTAACCACAGCAACGCTAGAAGGCTGTGCCGGTCGGGCTGCTTTAGGTTTGGGAGGACGAGCAATAGAAAGGCTCACTTGAACGGCGGCTGGTATTTCTAGTCCGTCTTCATCGAGTAAATCATCTTCTTCAAAATCATCCTCTAGGATGGGCTTGACTCGCTTACCTTTGACCCCTACCTTACCGGCTTTTTCTTTAATTTCGTCAATGATCTCTTCTTCTTGCCACTTTTTCCCACCCTTAGCTAGACGGGGCGGTGTCGGGCGTTTTAAATCAAGGAGATCAGGTGTAGCTCGATCATTAGGAGCTTCTGCTCTGTTCGATACTCCTCCTGCCATCGGTTTTGGCGGAGTTGCTACTGGCATTGCTGCTACAGCTTCGGATGGACGTGCTGGTCTACTAGGACGTTGCCCTTCTCCTGCTGACCCACCTGGTCGATTAGCTCGATGTTCGGGTTTGGCTGGGGATGGAGTGGTGCGTAGCTGTTTTTGTACTGGAGCTTGGGAGGTCTCTGTTTGTGTAGGTTTAGAGACTTTCGGCCTAGGTTGATCGCGATCTTCATCTGCACGCTGTGGGCGTTCACGTTTGAGGATCGGTTTTTCTGAAGTACTTACCTGTTCTGCTACGTCTAACTGTTCTGCTAGAGGTCTAGCAGGTGGAGCTACCAGTTGTGGTTTTTGAGGTTTCTCTGGTCTTGGTCTGGATGAAACTACTTTTTCTGGTTTCTCATCTGCGATTTTTTCAGATGCCTCTGTTTTTGGCGTTGGCTCTGTTTCTGGGGCAGCTTGTACTTGAGAAGTTTCAGATTGATTCCGGGGAACAGGTCGAGTGGGAGCCGTCGGCTTCATGGGTGAGACTTGTGTAGCGAAGGGCTTTGGTGGTGCAGGAGAATTAACGTCAGATGAAGCAATTTGATGATTGCTAGCTACTGAAGCTTCGGGGGCATTAGAAGTAGGATTTTTCAATATTTTGGGTTTGCGAATTTCCAAAATTTGTTGTTTGTGAGGTTGGGCTGGGCGGTTGCGCGAGCCGGTGGGTGATGAATTGGGTTTATGACTAGATGTATTGAATTCTTTTTTGGGCGTTCCATGTGTAGCTGCTAGCTTTTCAGCGGCCGCCCTAATATTTTCTGCCTCTGTTTCTGAGATGGTACTGCTATGACTTTTGACCGCGATGTTGAGCTGGTCGCAAATTGCTAATAGCTCTTTGTTATCCAAATTCAATTCCTTTGATAATTCGTAGATTCTAACTTTGCCGTTGTTCATCCACTCTTCCCCTTTAATTTACAGTTTTTTTGCGGATGGTTGCCTGGGAGTGCGACATCTCCATCCTTCGATTACTGTTTTTAGGTTGCCCTTGGTGTGTTTGCCGGTGCCTCCAATCAGGAAAGAGAGATGTGTCGGTTTAATATTGGCATCTCCACCGTAAACGGTTGTTAACGGACAACCATAAATTTTTTCTAAAGAAAAAGTGTTTATGGTTGCTGGTGATGCCGAACTGCGCCTGAACGCTACCAGGTTGCCATTCGGTGGTTTTTTGTTTTGTTGATTCTGAGTCTTCCACAACACAATTGAATGAAATTTGTTGGGAGTACTGCTTTGCTCTTCTTTGTTTTGGGAGAGCAGTTTGCTAACTACACCCATTTACTATTTTGGCACTAAGCCCGACAATTGTAGAGGGTGTGTCATCCCTCGAAATATTTGGGCTTTTAGCAAAATTTCCCTAGGAATTAAGGTCAAGAAAGTAATTTAGACCTAAATTTGCTTTGGGGGATTGTTTGGGGGTAGATGTTGCCACAATGTTTGGTACAGTTTTTCTGGTACTGATGCACGTAGCGATCGCCCTAGTTTATTTTTTTTCTGAGCCGTTTGCAAACAGCTCTGTTGCAGGCAAATATAAGCTGAACGCCCCATGCCCTCATTTAATTGTACCTTCCCGGAAGGAAAGACACGGACAATCCTCCAAAACTCTTCTTTTAAACCTACTTTGCGGCAACTGACACAACGCCGATAATTGGGTTTCATCGGGATTCTGAGCATTTAACAGGATTGTGGTCGGTAATAATTAAAGTTAAGTAATCATGAAGATTGGTACTGAAATTAATCCTACCAGAACTTTATTTAAGCTGATAAATTACTCTTCGTCATTGGTGTCAAAAGGTTCATTCTCGAAATCTTCCATTTCGTCTATTTGATTTTCTTCATCCTCTAGCTCCTCAAATTCCATGTCATCTTCCTCTGGTGTATACTGGGCGCGAACAGCAGCAAATTTTGCATCTTCTCCTGCGTGGTCGTACTTGGCTTTGTCTTTGATATCGATTTTCCAGCCAGTCAACCGAGCAGCTAAACGTACATTCTGTCCTTCTTTGCCAATGGCTAAACTAAGTTGATCTTCGGCTACTAATACGTGAGTTTGCCGACTCTCCGTGTCCATAAGACGCACTTCGTCTACCCGCGCTGGACTGAGAGCGTTGGCGATGTATGTGGCTGGGTCTGGAGACCAACGAATTACATCTATTTTTTCACCGCGTAATTCATTAACTACTACTTGAATGCGTGATCCCCTAGCACCAATACACGCACCTACTGGGTCTACATCGCGATCAAGTGTGTCTACGGCTATTTTAGTCCTTGGCCCTACATATCGTGAGGGAGGATTAGCCTCTCTGGCTACAGCCACAATCCGCACTACTTCATCTTCAATTTCTGGTACTTCGTTGGCAAATAAATAAACTACCAACCCAGCATCGGCACGAGATACAAGCAGTTGTGGCCCACGTTGCTGACCTTGTGAAACTTTTTTGAGATACACCTTAAATGTAGCATTAGCACGATAGTTATCGTTGGGTAATTGCTCCCGCTTGGGTAGTTCGGCTTCTACCTCTGGTTGCCCAAAGGTACTGCTGACTGCTAGAATTACAGACTGCCGTTCAAACCTTAAAACTCTTGCTTGCAGTACAGTGCTTTCCAAGTCTTGGAATTCTTCTTGCACCATTTGACGCTGTTGATCCCGGAGTTTTTGCGCTAGCACTTGCTTTGTTTGCATTGCTGCCATCCGCCCAAATTCTCCCTGATCGGGGGTGACATCCAACACTACAGAATCCCCCAACTGGGCTTCAGGTGCTACTTGCTGCACTTCGTCTAAGGATATCTGATGATCGGAATTATTAACTGCTTCTACAATAGTTTTTGTGGAAAGCACGCGAAACCCTTCTCCATCAATATCTAATTCAACTTCAAAATTATCAAAGTAATCTTCATCAAACTGTTTGCGTTCTAAATTTTGAGCGCGGCGGTAACGTTCGTAACCTTTAAGTAATGCCTCTCTGATTGCTGATTGCACTGCCAGGCGAGGCAAATTACGCTCACGACTAATACTTTCTATTAAATCTTTTAATCCTGGTAAAGTAACCATTGACATAAGCAATCTCCTTTAAAAATTGGGGACTGGGGAACTCGGGGCCCCTCTGGGGATAAGGGGCAATGGGGATTAGGAATTGGGAATTCGGGAAGAATAAAAATTACGCATTAGGTGACTGGGATTAGAGCAAAGTTCTACTCTAGCCCTAGCTTTAAGCCTTTAACTTCTAATCCCTAGTCCCTAGTACAGCGTGGTTTAAATAAAGCGATATTTCAAACAAGTAAAAGCCTTGATATACAAACCTTTTGACCTTTGATTTCCACCTTGCGGTACTAGTCCCTAGTCCCTAGTCCCTCACTACTCAGTTATCGTGGTTCATCTAACTGCACCCTAGTAATGAGGGAGCGAGGAATTTCAATGACACGACCTTTTTGATTTAAGTAAATTTTTGTCTCATCGCGGCGAATCAGTTGACCATTCCATTCTTGTTGTCCTTCGTAGGATGGAGAAGTGGAGACAATGACAGGAAATCCTTTGAAGGAAATAAATTCCCTATCTGTTACTAACTGCCGTGAAATACCAGGACTAGAAACTTCCAAAACATAGGCATCTGGAATAATCTCTGTTGCATCTAAGGCGGCTTCTAGCGCACGGCTCATTCTCTCACAATCATCCAAGCCAGTATCTTGCAGGGGATTGCGGATGTCTACCCGTAAGACTGGTGGACGTTGGTTAGTATGAAAAACTATGCCAACGACTTCCAATCCCAGTTGTTCTGCCACTGGTACTGCCAAATCTGTAATTTGTGGAACTAGAGGATGAGCCATGTCCGAAACCAATAAAAAAAGTGGGCATTAACCCACTTCCTGCGATAGAAATATCTTCCAAGAAGTATTTTGACGAACCATAATTGGTTCGCCTCTCATCTGAGTGTAGCGCATTTCTTTGATAGTCAATAGTCATTGAGTATTGAGCATTGGACATTGGCATTAGTTACTCTCCCCTGCTCCCATGCTTTTTTCCAGTCCCCAGCTTTTCAATGAGTGGATTTGCAATGAGTGGATTTTAGATTATTCAATCCAAAATCCGTCTTGAAAAGTTTCCTACGGCGGGAAACCCGCCTACAGAACTTTCCGCAAAATCTAAAATTCCTAGTCCCCAGTCCCTAATACCTAATCTCCGGGAGTGTAGCTTGTTTTGCTACTGGTTGGATGGGTGGTTGGGTTTTGAGTTGTCTGGTTTGTTCTAAAATTTGGTCGATATCTTCTTGAGATAAACGCTGCACATAGTTAAGTTTGACTTCTTCTAGAAAATCAACAAGTAAGCTCTGAATTTGAGAAATGACTTGCTGTTTCTGTATTTCAGTGCCTAGGGCTTGACTAAAGCGTTCTACAAGTTGATTAGTAAGTTTTTTGGCTACAGGATCTTCGACAGCACTAACTAGTGCTTTGTAGAGATTAGTGGTGAGTTGAGTTGCTAGTTGTTCGCTGAGTTGAGTTTGTATCTTTGTGACTCCAGGTAGGATTTGCAGATTACGAGACAGAGGGACTTGATGGAGTACAGTTTCGATGTTGTGGTGTAAAATCGCAGTTATTTCGGGTTGAATTTTTGGCAATACCTGATAGACAATTGTTTGTACCAGAAGACCAGCGATCGCTTCGATTTCATTTACATCATTTATATCTATATAGGGGCGCAAATTATCTTTCTGTAATAGCCAACGGATAATTTCACCCTCTTGAATAGAAATCTGCATCTGGTTGATGACTCGAATAACTACAACTTCTGTGATGTCTTCGGCAAAATTTGCGACTACTGTTTGGTGTAATTGTCTATTGAATGGTTGAAGATTTACTAATTTTGCTTGATCTAAACGCATAGTTACAGGGATAATTCGCAACCAACGCCAGAAGGGGATAAGCAGAAAGAGATCATACCATCGCCACAAAATAGCATTGAACCAACTAAAGCTAGGATGGCGACGTTTGATATAGAATATACGTGTCAAAAACTCTAGGCTAAATAACAAGACAAAGGGTAAATCAATCCACCAAAATATATCAACAAAATCACCACTTTCATCAACTTGGCGATAATAGTTAGTAGCAATTAAAGGTCGAATTTTTTGATTAAAAAAAATCATCTCTTTTTGCCAACCATTTTGGGATAAGTATGGTTGACTCCAAAAAGTGGCAAAGGACTGTTTTGCTGACCCTTTGGCGATGCGATCGCGCATTCGGTTTTTAATTTTTTCTAAAGTTCCACTTTTGTTAGCACTTGCGAATGGATTAGTTTCAATCATCTCACTGCTTAATCGGCTAAGTTCCTCTAATTTAGTTTTGGCCTCTGGTGATGTTAAGCCTGTCTGGCTGACTTGCGCTTCTAGGGCGGTTACTGCTTCTAGATAATTTTTTGTTTCTCTATGAGGTTCAATACCTTTAATGGGATCATATATCTGAGTAATTTGGGGAAATTTACCTAAATAGAAATTCCGCCAGGGTACATAACTTAAATCAAACAGCACTAAGCAGAGGTTGAGCATGGCAATAGTTGCCATCAATCTTTCAAAATATAAGTTCTGTTTCTTTGATTTTTTTTGATTCGCCATTTTTCGTTGCAAATTATACAGTTTTTAATACGATATTTTAACTTAACTACATTCAGTGAATTACACAGTAGGATCATATATCCGCTAACTTACTCCCTAAGATAGATGAAAAAATTTATTTTTGATATGTGTGTTAAATTTTGTCAAGGTGATTTTTAATAATCAGAAATCATGAATTATTAAGAAAAAATTATAAGAAAATATAAGATTTTTCTGTTAGCGTTTATAATGCTGATTTAATTCAAAGGAATGCGAAATATGTGGTGTGGTTTTGGAAAATCAAGCATGATTATCGGTGCTGCTTGTTTGGTTACTGCTAGTGTAGTAATTTCAAATACAACCTTTGCAGCGCGTCAACGTAACTATACACCGCAAGAGTTCCGTTCGGTATTGCGGGGTCTAGGCTATAACGTTAAAGTTACAAATGCTCCCCTCACTGATGAGGAAACAAAAAAAGCAATTAGTGAATTTCAAAGAGGTTATAAGCTCTCTGTCGATGGCATAGCCGGGCCAAAAACCCAAGATTTTGCTGCTACTATCGTGCAAATTCTTCAAGGTAATTTAAATGCTGTCCTTAAGCCTAAATCTCCTTTGGCTCGTGACCAATTTTACAGCGATCGCACAGAAGAGTTAGTCAAAGAGTATCAGAAAAAAAATCAACTACAAGAAACTGGTATAGCTAATTTGGCACTCCGCCAACAGCTAGATAAAGAAGCGAAGAACATTATTAATCAGCCCAGTACAAAGCCATCACCAACCTCGACGCCAACTCCAACCTCGACGCCAACTCCAACCGTGACACCAACTCCAACCGCGACACCAACTCCAACCGCGACGCCAACTCCAACCGCGACACCAACTCCAACCGCAACGCCAACTCCAACCGCGACGCCAACTCCAACCGCGACGCCAACTCCAACCGTGACACCAACTCCAACCGTGACACCATCACCAACCGCGACACCAACTCCAACCGCGACGCCAACTCCAACCGCGACACCCTAAACATTAGGTGTTCTGATTTGGTTCTTCCATTGGTCTACCTTTAGGTGTTGGTAGAAGTGGACGACGGTCATCATAAGGCATGGGAATGTACTGAACGGTAGGTCTTCCACCTTGTGGTTGTGGATACAAATCCATGAGTTCATATATGGAACGGGGCAGCCCTACAGTTATGGGCAGCCCCATTTCTGTAGCTTCTTCAACGGTGATGGGGTAGTCATGGGTAACGCGTCCAGTGGTTAAGGCTTCAATTATTGGTTCGATATCTTCAGGCTTAACTTTTTGTCTGGGTATATTATCTTTAAGCAGAGTCCGCACAAAGCGTTGTACCTGTTGAATAGCTTTACCGGCTAGGTCTGCCATAATTAGTGTTTGGTCGTCAACCTCACTAATGGGTTTATCTTCAACGACTTTGAGAATACTGGCGGCTGGGTAGTTACCAAGTTGGGGATCAACAGGCCCTAAGACAGCGTTGGCATCCATGACAATTTCATCGGCGGCGAGAGCGAGCATTGTACCGCCACTCATGGCATAGTGCGGGACAAACACGCTGACTTTTGATGGATGACGAATTAATGCTCTAGCAATTTGTTCGGTAGCCAATACTAAACCGCCAGGAGTGTGCAGAATTAAGTCTATGGGAACATCAGGGGGCGTGAGGCGAATTGCCCGCAGTATTTGTTCTGAGTCTTCAATGGTAATGTAGCGGGAAATGGGAATACCTAGCAAACTGATGGACTCTTGGCGGTGTATTAATAAAATTACACGGCTGTTGCGTTGTTGTTGAAATTCGTGCAAGGCGCGAAAGCGTCGATATTCCATTTGGCGTTTCTGCCAGATGGGTTGTAAGGAAGAAAGAAGCAGGAAAATCCAGAATAAATCCCCGATACCAAAGCCCATAGGTTAGGTCAAAAATTACAACATAGTTATAATTTTGACAAGTTTTGAGCGATCGCATTTCTATCTACGGGTTAATCTCTCATTAAACCAACTCATCAGGATTTACTCCTAGTTGTCGCAGACGTTCCGCCAGTTGTTCGGCTTTTCTGTTGGCTTGTTCTGCTTCTTGTTCAGCAATTATCGCGCGTTCCGTAGCTGCAACAACTTCCTCTGTAGGCTCAGGAATCAATTCTCCTGCTAAGGTGAACCAACGTAGCCATAACCTATCAATACCTCGGAATACTCCTTGCCATACACCTAAACTTAAACCTAACTCTGGCATGAGTACGCGTCCCTGAGTTAAATTTATTGGTTCATAATGACCACCGACTAACCGAAAGGCTCTCACTTCATTGGTGTAGCGACTAAACACAATATAGTAAGGAACTCGCAGAATTTGTTCGTAAACTTCCCATTTACTAGGAGGTTTATTTTTTACTTTGGGACTATTACCTAAATCTTCGCCCTCTGTACCTGGGGATAATAATTCGACTACGACAAACGGATTTGCTGGTTCTTGCCAAGTCACATAACTTAACCGCAAATCTTCACCTTTGTAGAGTTTCTGTACTCCAACTACACCAAACCAATCGGGGCGTTTATACCATAATGGATGCTCAACGTCATAGTAGAGATTTAGGTCAGCCGCACTGTAAACTAATTCCGCATTCCAGTTAATGGGTTGAAAGGTTAAGTATAAAAGTAAGGGTTGTAAAAAGTGAAAATCGTCTGGCAAACCTGAGTCCTCTGGGTTGTCGCTAGGTAAATCATACATCGTGGGCAGGGTTTCCCACGGAGGACGCGGCGGCTCAGATTGGGGAATATATCTAGGGAAGGTAGTCATAAGTGGAACTGCATAAATATTGATATTAGAGATGGAGTAGGAAGTAGGGGAAAGAGAGTTTTCAGCTATGAAAGTCCGTCACTAATCCTGGTTGAGTGTTGCCATGTTTACATATAACGCAAGCATTCCTAGCTTGCATATCTTGTGGTAAATCTGCTAATTCTTTTAAGAACTTTTTAGTATATTCAACTTTCCACATTATTTTGTTTTAATGATTGGTAATATTGCCAGGCTTCATCTTTAGTGAGACGTTCATCGTCTTCTGACTCTGCCATGAGTTTGATTAAGCCGTAATTTTCTAAGATTTCTTCAATTTTCTCAAAGTCAGCTATGGGAATTTGTACAGCAATAGGTTGCTGATTTTCGTCCATGACATAATTTTTATTAATTTCTAGCATTTTTGTGGCATCTAAATTGATTATTGGCAAGTCCTAATACTATTTAGACGCGCCAAGTACTAGCGCACCGCACCGCTACCGCTACATCATAATGATAGTCAGAAAGGCTTCTATTAAATAGAAGACCATATTTGAGAGATGTGTTGACGCACTTTTTCCCAATCATTTGGTTGTAAAGTTCCTAATTGACGTTCTAATAGACGCTTTTCTACTGTGTTTATCTTATGCAATCTCACTACCGAAGGACGCATTAAACCTGCTTGCTGCCATTCGATAATTTCAACATCAAAAGCAGTGTGAGTGATTTGACTGGTAATCCGCGCCACAATAACATCATCATCTCCGGTATCTAAAAGCACTAATACTGGGCGAAGTTTGAATGTTACTGCATCAGAAAATGGCAGTTTGAGCAATATAACAGAACCGGATTGATAATTTTGCATTGCTTAAATTGTGTCGTATATTGCATCTTCTTCGCTGTAACCTTTCAATAATTGATCAGCTGCCAGACGTTGCCAAGCGGCTTCTTCTTGTTCTTCTTCTGTGGGTTCAGTGACGAGAATAATTACTTTTACCTGCTGATTATTTACTAACTGTTGCAAAATCGCATTTGGTAATTCTATTTTGCCTTCAGTGGTGACATTGGCAGGAAATTCGTATGCTTTCATATTGTTTTTATTCTTCGGTAGTTCTAATACTATTTTGACGCTGTTATTGCACAACTAGCTGCGCCGCCATATTTTGATATATCCGCTACTATCTCCAGCCGCCAGCCAATTGCCATCCGGGCTAAAGGCAATAGAATAAACATCTGAGAAATGATCTAAAGTGATGATCTCTTCACCAGTTTTCACCGACCACAATTTGATTGTACGGCGACCACCACTGGCAAGGGTACGCCCATCAGGACTAAAGGCGATTGAAGTATTAGAAGAACTACCACTCAGGGTGCGAATTTCTTTTACTTTTATCTTTTGCAGCCAATCAGTTTCCACTGACCACAATTTAATTGTGTTGTCACTACCACCGGCAAAGGTACGTCCATTGGGACTAAAGGCGACGGAATTAGACCACGAGGAAAGACCAGTTAGGCTGTAAATTTGTTTACCAGTTTTGACTGACCACAATCGGATTGTTTCGTCTCGACTACTACTTATAAGGATACGCCCATCAGGACTAAAGGCCATTGAACTAATCCATTGGGAATGACCAGTGAGGGTGTGAATTTCTTTACTTGTTTCCATTGACCACAACTGAATTGTGTGGTGGTCACAAATGGCAAGAGTATGCCCATCAGGACTTAAGGCATAACAATTAGCCATGTGAAAACTCTTATCCTCATCCTCATCAGTGCGGGTAAAAATTTCTCTACCTGTTTCTACTGACCATAATCGGATTTGTCTCTCCGTATCACCACTAACAAGGGTATGTCCATCAGGACTGAAAGTGACAAATTCAACCCAACCGCCCTTCCAATCTGAATGACTTACGGTGCGTATTTCTCTACCTGTAGCTACTTCCCAGAGTTTGATAGTTTTATCATGACTACCACTAGCCAGAATGAGTCCGTCACTACTGAAGGCAAGACAACTAACTGTCGAAAAGTGACTGAAGGATAAAATGTGAATTTCTCTACCTGTAGCTACTTCCCATAATTGGATATCGTGGGAATCAAGACTACCATAGAAATAAGTATCATTTCGAGAAGACAATTCACCAATACCCAGAATTTGCCCATCGCAACTGAAGGCTATAGAAGCAATATAAGGAAAATCATGAGTAATGGAACTAATTTCTCTACCTGTAGCTACTTCCGATAGTTTGATTATCTTCGTTGTGTCATCCCAACTAGCTAGAATTTGACCATTAGGACTTAAGACTGTACAAGACACTCTGTTGGAATGAGTCAGGTTAACAATTTCTCCATCACTGCTAAAAGTAATAGCGTCAAAAACTCTGAAATTACCATAAACAGTGCGGATAAGTTGACCTGTACTTAGTGACCACAAGTGAATCACCCCGTCTGCGACGACGCTGGCTAGGATATTTTCTTGTGGGCTAAGGGCAATATTTCCAGAAATCCCTGGAATAATGTGGACACATTCCCATGTATCTGGTGTAAATCTAGGACTTTGCCTTGGTGGTTGCAGTGTTTGTGTGACTTGTTTTGTCCGGGATGTTACTACTATCCCTACACCCAACAAATCGAACCACTCCTGCACTGACTGGGGACGAAACTTATAATTTAACGCCATCCCCCGCATAATTGCCCCATTCACCCTGTCGCTAACACTGGGGTTTAAATCCTTTGGTGGTTGCATGGTAAAATTCTGTAGTCTAGCTGGTGCTGGCATTGGTAATTGCCCAGTCAGCAAAGAATATAGTGTGGCGGCTAAAGCATAAACATCAATATATTCTCCCCGTTCTTCTATGGGTGCATACTGTTCCGGTGGCGCATAACCAGGGGTCAAGCTTTGTGTATGTTGTTGCACTCCACCAGAAATAAATTGTCTAGCCAGGCCAAAGTCAATGAGTACCGCTTCTGGTTTACCTGCACGCATCATAATATTACCTGGCTTTAAATCCCGATGCAGCAATCCTTTGTCGTGAACCAGTATCAAAGCATCGCCAATTTGCCGAATATATTGCAGTGCTTCTGCTTCTGGTAATGCTCCCTTCTCGGTTATCCGCTTATATAAATCTTCCCCTTGGATGTATTCCATCGCCATGCAAGGTAAATCACCATCATCAAAAACATTTTCTACTTCTACAATGTGGGGATGGCGACATAAAGCCAGGCGTAATGCTTCTTCTTTGAAGTCTTGCTTGAGTTTAGTTTGATGCGGTTGGCAACGAGGATCATTGAGGATTTCTTCACGCAGGGTTTTAATTACCCGCAGTTGACCCTGTTTATTTTTCGCTAGGTAAGTGATACCAATTCCACCTTCACCCAATTTTTTCTCGATTATGTAGCGTCTGCCAAATAACTGCCGCCCTGGATTCCACACCATAGGTCAAACCGTAGTTTTACTGATATTCTATTCTGGCATAGGCAAAACTTACTCTTGGGGGCAGGAAGATTTAGGTGCTAGGCTTGTAGTGTACCCCTGCGGGGAAGCAAGCTACGCGCAGAGAGAACTCCAGTTTTCAAAAAAGGACTAAAGTCCTTACTAAGAAGTGATTAGATTGAAATGATAAATGTTGTAGCGATCGCTTCATTCAAAAATTTCGACAACTTTGGATAAAAGCAGGTTTTCATACTCCGCCAGAATATCCACGACAGGAAAAGTAGAGAGGTTGCGGTGTCCAAATCCCGGACTTTTGGGAAAAATCCGGGATCTAAGGTTTGGAGAGGGGTTTTCCAGATCCTGTGAAAAGTCAGTCTAATCTTGCGGCTCAATACCTGCGGCGCGTAGTTGTGCTGCTAGCCTTTCGGCGCGTTGGCGTTCTTTTTCCACTAACTCTGAACCCCATAATAATAGCTGTCCGGTTTCATCCCACCAGCGTAACCAATTACCTGTGCGGTTTTCTCGCGTACCTTGCCATACGCCAAGGTAGAGATTCATTTCGGCTATCCAGTAATGTTGGTTTTCGTTGGGGGTTTGTGGGCTGTATCTACCTGCATTTTGATCTAGGCGATATACCTCTAACTCTCCGG
>NZ_JAYGGZ010000022.1:0-8537 GCF_034931465.1 Anabaena sp. UHCC 0399
AGGTAATTCCTTAATCGCGTTAGGCAATGCTTATCATCGGTGTGGCAAAATTCGAGAAGCATTTGCAGCCTCGTATCAAGCCCAGTTGATTTTCCAAGAACTTGAGCTTCCTTTTGAAGCTATGCCTTCTCCTCAGTGGCTAAAATCACTAATAAAATTCGCTCAACGTGGTTGGTTTCAGTTTATTTTGTGTTTCATTTTTGGTCTGATAGCCTTTCCCTTTGCCATTATATGGGTGATTCTATTAATTTTATGGCGTTTAATCCGTTTCCAGTTTAGAAGATGAAACCTGATATCTTCTGTTTGTAGTTTTTGGGCGTGGTTGCGTCGGTTTTGGCGTTGGGTTCGCTCTTGGTTTCGGGGGTAAACAAAGTCCATTCACTTATAATTAATGTAAGCTGTTAATTTCCAACTTCTTAATCACCTATGCAAAAACTAGAAATAGAACTCGATCAAGAAACATTTGCCAAAATCAACCAATTGGCACAAACCTATAATTGCCAAGTGTCAGATTTAATTACAGCAATGATTGGGCATCTCACTCAACCAGAAATTCTTAATGATAAATTTATCGGGAAATGGGCTGATGATTCTGAATTAGTTGATGAAATGGTTGCTGATATTTTAAAACACAGGAATTAAAAATGAGTTTAGTCATTCCTGATGAGATTGCTAAAGCAAGTGGATTATCAGAAAAATAATTAATTAGAGCCAAAACATAAGAATTGCTTGATAAAATAGTTAGAGATATTTTAGAACACAGGATTAATAGAAATAATGTCTGAAAAAGCCACTACTGAATATAGACATATCCTAGTTGATGAAAATAATGTTCCTTACATTACAGGAACATCAATGAAAGTTGTCACAAAATACTTGGTAATAGTTTTGATGCGGTGTCATTTTTCGTTGTAATTATCTTCAATAACACCGGATGGTACTAAAATTTGTGTGAATAATTGTGGGATTAATTGAGCTTGTTGACTTTTTAAAAGAACAATTAAAGGTGAAGAGTTAACAATGACGCGACTAATCGGCATTCATCAGTTCCTCTGCTAACTCTTGGTCCGTATATTGCATAAAATCCACTTGATAGCGTGCTAAAGCATTGATAAATTCAGCACGAGTCAGTCCAGAAATTTCTGATGCTTTAGCTTGTGATATTTCACCTAATTCATACCATTTGACAGCTGCCGCAATTCGCATTTCTTGAACAAATTCTTCAGGGTTTTTGCGAAGTGCTGAAAAAACTGTTTCTGGTAATTGAATTGCTACAGTTCGCATAAAATGATAAAGTACAATTATTTTATATTTTTCATTATAAATCAATTTTGAATTAGCAAAAAAATTATAACCCTGACTTCTTGAAGAAATCAGGGTTATGGAAAAAAGCAACTACTACCTATTCGCTAAATATTGATACATCTGCCAACGTGCATCAACTTCAGCTTGTGCTTGTTCTAGCAGTGTTTTAGCAACTTCTGGTTTACTCTTGGTGAGCATTTTGAAGCGATTTTCTTGATACATGGATGGCTCTACTGATTGAGTAGGCGATCGCATATCTAACTGTAAGGGATTTTTGCCCTGTTCTCGCAACAATGGATTATGGCGATACAATAACCAGCGTCCTGACTCTACCAGGGTTTTTTGATGGTTCATCCCGGTGGTCATATTGATGCCGTGGGCGATGCAATGGCTGTAAGCAATAATCAATGATGGCCCGTCAAAAGCTTCAGCTTCTATAAATGCTTTGAGTGTTTGGTCATCTTTTGCACCTAACGCTACACTCGCCACATAAACATTACCGTAATTCATCGCCATTAAACCCAAGTCTTTCTTCGGCGCAGGCTTACCACTGGCGGCGAATTTGGCGACGGCGGCGCGGGGGGTGGCTTTGGAAGATTGTCCCCCGGTATTGGAATATACTTCCGTATCCATGACTAAAATATTGACGTTGCGACCACTGGCTAACACATGATCAATACCACCAAAGTCAATATCATAAGCCCAACCATCACCGCCGACTATCCAGACGCTTTTCTTCACTAGGTAATCAGCGAGGGATTTGAGATTGTGGATTTTGGATTTGAGATTGGGATCAAAAGTCTGGATTTTATCCAACTGTTGTTTTAATAACTCTACGCGATCGCGCTGTTCCCAAATATCAGTCTCGGTTTTTTGTTCGGCTTTGAGGAGGGAATTAACTAAATTATCCCCTACTTCGGTGCTGAACTGCTGTAATAGTTCCGCCGCGAATTCCGTTTGCTTATCTAGTGAGAGACGGTAGCCAAAACCAAATTCGGCGTTATCTTCAAATAAACTATTTGACCATGCGGGGCCTCTACCATCGGCGTTTTTCGTCCAAGGGGTGGTGGGGAGGTTTCCGCCGTAAATGGAAGAACAACCAGTGGCGTTAGCAATAACTGCGCGATCGCCAAATAGTTGTGTTAATAATTTTAGATAAGGTGTCTCACCACATCCAGCACAAGCACCGGAAAATTCAAATAATGGTTCTTGCAGTTGTTGTTGGCGAATTTGGTTGAGTTTTAGCTGTCGTCGGTCAGGGTTGGGTAAATTCAAAAAGAAAGTCCAATTTGCTCTTTCCTGTTCCCGTAAAGGTAGCTGCTGTGCCATGTTAATCGCTTTTAAAGATGGCTCAGATTTATTTTTAGCTGGGCAGACATTCACACAAATAGCGCAGCCTGTACAGTCTTCTGGGGCTACTTGGATGGTAAATTTTTGGTTAGCGAAGTCTTTATCTTTGGCGTTGACTGACTTGAAGGTAGACGGCGCATTCACTAACTCACTCGGTTGATAAACCTTAGCGCGAATTGCCGCATGGGGACACACCATTACACACTTATTGCACTGAACGCAGATATCTGTTTCCCATACGGGGATTTCTTCAGCAACGTTACGTTTTTCCCATTTCGCTGTACCTGTGGGAAATGTCCCATCTGGTGGTAATGTACTGACAGGTAAGTCATCACCTTGCCACACCATAATTTTCCCCAGAACCTCCTGTATAAATGCCGGGACGCTGCTGGGAAAGGGACTTTGGGTAGACTGTTCTTCATCTATCCATTTGCCTTTTTCCTTGATGGGGACTTGCACCTGATGTAAATTCTCTAGGGTTTGGTCTACCGCTTGTAGGTTCATGCGGACAACTTCCGCGCCTTTTTTACCATAAGTCTTTTCAATCGCTTGTTTAATTTTAGCGATCGCCTGTTCTTGTGGTAAGACTCCAGCTAAGGCAAAGAAACATACCTGCATGATAGTATTAATCCTGCCACCCATACCACTATTACGGGCGACTTGATTAGCGTTGATAACGTAGAGTTTAAGTTGCTTGTCTAATATTTGTCGCCGGACTTTTAGGGGTAGATGTTCCCAGACTGTATCAGCATCATAGGGACTATTAACTAATATAGTTCCCCCAGACACAGCCGCTTTTAATACATCTATGCGTTCCAAAAATCCCCAGTGATGACAACCAATAAAGTTAGCTTGGTCAATTAAGTAAGTAGAACGGATGGGTTGAGAACCGAAGCGCAAGTGAGAAACAGTCATTGAGCCTGATTTTTTGGAATCATAGACGAAATAGCCTTGGGCGTAGTTGTCTGTTCCTTCCCCAATAATTTTAATTGAGTTTTTGTTAGCTCCCACTGTCCCATCAGAACCCAAACCGTAGAACATAGCCCGGACAACGTTATCGGGTTCAGTGGAGAAATTGGGGTCAAAGTTTAAGGATGTATGCGTTACATCATCATTAATCCCGATAGTAAAGTGATTCTTCGGCGTAGCTTGAGCCAAGTTATCAAACACAGCCTTCACCATCGCCGGTGTAAATTCCTTCGACGATAACCCATACCTTCCACCAATAACTTTGGGAAGTGCTGAGTGAGGAGAGTTATTTTTAGAATTCCATCCCTCATGAATGGCTGTCACCACATCTAAATACAACGGTTCGCCTGCGCTTCCTGGTTCTTTGCTGCGATCAAGGACTGCGATCGCCTGTACACTATTCGGTAAAGCCTGGATAAATCTGTCTACATCAAAGGGGCGATAGAGTCTAACTTTGAGAACGCCGACTTTTTCACCTGTGGCGTTGAGGTAATCTACGGTTTCATGGACTGTTTCGCAACCAGAACCCATGATGATAATGACGCGATCGGCATCACTTGCGCCATAATATTCATAAATCTTGTAAAATCTGCCTGTGCGTTCCCCAAATTTATCCATGATGTCCTGAACTATTTCTGGACAGGCGTTGTAATAGGGGTTTGCGCCTTCACGGGCTTGGAAGTAAACATCAGGGTTTTGGGCTGTCCCCCGTAATAATGGACGGTCTGGAGTCAAGGCGCGGGCGCGGTGGGCGAATATTTTATCGTCGTTAATGAGCGATCGCAAATCATTATCTGACAATAACTCGACTTTCTGTACTTCATGGGAGGTACGGAAACCATCAAAGAAATGCAAAAATGAAACTCGTGTATCTAAAGTTGCAGCATGGGCTATCAGCGCAAAATCTTGACTCTCCTGCACTGAAGCCGAACACAGTAAAGCACAACCAGTACCACGGGCTGCCATTACGTCGCTATGATCACCGAAAATAGACAGTGCATGGGTAGCTAAAGACCTAGCCGCAACGTGAACAACCGTGCTAGTTAATTCCCCCGCAATTTTGTAGAGGTTGGGAATCATTAATAAAAGTCCCTGAGAAGCGGTGAAGGTGGTACTCAGTGAACCCGTTTGTAACGCCCCATGCACCGCACCAGCCGCCCCGCCTTCGCTTTGCATCTGCACCACACTAGGAACAGTTCCCCAAAGATTAGGACGACCTTCCGCCATCCAAGCATCAGTCCATTCACCCATTGCTGAAGAGGGGGTAATGGGATAGATAGCTACTACTTCATTTAATTTGTAAGCTACACGAGCAACAGCTTCATTCCCGTCAATCGTAGCAAAGCTTTTATTCATTATTTTCTCCCCGTCTCGACTTCTATTGATTGGTTTAATTTGGATGCAGAGAACCCGTGAATAGAAGCATCAAAAATAGCCAGAGCCAGGAATTTGGTTGTGATATATAGCGTTTCTTCATCACATGAGGTAATCATCGTCTCTTCTTCGCAAGGGCTAGCGTGAACACACATCTTTCTGCTAGGTACAGAATGTGGTTTGATCCCCCTAAATCCCCCTTAATAAGGGGGACTTTGATTCTTGTTCCCCCCTTTTTTAAGGGGGGTTAGGGGGGATCAAAACTTTGTGGGACTAGGTTATCAGACTTGTGTGTACACCGTAGGCAAGGGAGGAGGGGTTTCTGACTTTTCACGGAATCTGGAAAACCCCTCGACCTAGCTTGCTTCCCTACAAGGAGAAAGGCTTTAACTTTTCCCCCTTCCCTAGTAGGGAAGGGGGTTAGGGGGTTAGGTTTCGCGTTAGCTTTTCCACATAACATGAAAAGTCAGGAGGGGGTTGGGGTGCTTTTACCTCAATTAAAGGAGAAACGCTATATTCAATTTCCGAATATAAAATCAAACATTTAAACTTGTAATTATCCTTAATTGTATTAATTGTGAATGTGGCTATTGGCTATTAGTTTAGCTTGCAAAATACTTCGCATACTATTATCTCATTCACAAAAATATATCTTTTAACAAATATTAGTAATGTACTCAATATCTAGAAACACATATTAATCAGACTTCCAGACTCAGAATTATTGAGTCTGGGGTACAGGTACGGGATAGGTGACTGTAGCAGTTTGAAATGATTTGTAACAATCCTCCTACACCATGTATTTGCAACGTTAATGAGTCTTCATCGCTTAAATTTGTAACTTTGGAAGTTTCCCGAAAGTGCGATTGCTGTCCGACAGTAAAGGATACAAGGCTTGCAAAAAGCCGAAAATCAGAAAAAATTTACGTAAGCTTAACTACTATCGTAGATATACTGCTAGTGCTAGTATCAATCTAGAATTTATACTTATTCATTTAAATCAATTATGTGGAGACCATAGTAATGATTAGTGCAATGATTGGTGCATGGGTAGGAGAATTTGTCACAGTAGAAGTTTCTAAAGCATTGCTGAGTGGTGTTACGAGCAGGCTTAACCCTAGTGATTTAGATAAGGCTATTAAAACTGCAACTATAGAAGCTTGTAATCAGGAAAACCGATTATTTTCTTCTTGCCCACCAGACTTTATACCAAAATTTTTATGTAATTTTTTTAAAGAACAAGGATTATCAGAGCTACAGAAACCTTTAAAAAATGAGGGAAAGCCTGATGTAGATTATTTAGTTGAAGTGTTCAAAAAAGCAGCTTTAGCTGACTCAAAAATGAAAGAAATTAAAATTGACTATGTTCATTCATGGATGGAGGTTTTTGTTACAACTTATTTTGAAAATACAGATAATTGTATAAGGTTTCAGATTGCTAAAGAAGACTATTGTCAGCAATTAGTCAATTGGTTTGATGATGTTAAGTTTGCTGGGATTGCTGTACCAGGACAAGAAGTAGACAAATCGGAGAAGCTAGTCAATATTTTTGTGTTACCAGAAGTGCAGGAGGATAACCAAAATGATTTAAACTCTAGCATAGAAACAGAGTTGTTATCATCCAATTTGAGCCAAAGTCAGCAACAATTACTTTGGGAACAGAGACAGCGTGCTTTACGAAACTCTTCTGGGCGAAAATTGTTGGCTTCCCAAATTTTAAGTCAAACCAACTGCCAAAAGTTTGTTCTTTTAGGTGCGCCTGGCTCTGGAAAAACTACTTTACTGAGTTATTTTGTGGTGATGATAGCTCAGAAGCAGATTGATCAACTGAATATAACAGCAGCAGACTATTTACCTATTATAATTTCCATACGAGATTTTGCTAGGCAAGAAAATACTAGCATTCTGGAATATGTTAAGCAATTTGTGGAAAAAAATTTATGTGTCAAAACCTTACCTGTAGGTTTTTTTGAATATTGGTTAGACGATGGACGCACTTTTATATTTTTTGATGGTTTGGATGAGATTGCTCAAGAGAATAAACGATATGAGGTAGTGCGAAAAATCGAGAATTTTTTAGGGCAGTTTCCGAAAAATTGTGCAGTTATTACCTCTCGTCCTGCTGGCTATAAACATGATTTTTTTAATACTCAAGAGTTTGACCATTACGAGCTTTTAGCTTTTGATGATGAGAAGATAGAAAAGTTTATTAACTGTTGGTATAACAGCCGTATTCAAGATAAGTCAGAGGCGGAGCGACGTAAAACAACTTTACGGGAAGCAATAAATAAAAATGATCGTCTCAAATTGCTAGCGCGTAATCCTTTGCTGTTGACTATTATTGCTCTGATTCATCGCTATCAAGCAGTTTTACCTAAAGGTCGCCACAAACTTTATGAGAAAGCTGTAGAAACTCTCTTAACTTCTTGGAATGGAAACAAAGACATTAGCATTGAGCAATTATTAAATCTTGATATTGAGGATTTACTGTTTTTGATGCGAAAATTAGCTTTTTGGATTCATGGACAAGGTAGTACAGAAGATAAAGAAGGGGGAACACTAATTGCTCGTGAAGATTTGCTTGACCAATTAAAAAGAGAAATCAAATCTTTGAAAGAAATTGAGCTTTATAAAGCAGAGGAAAAAGCGAAACGTTTTTTAAGTTTGATTCAGGAACGTACTGGACTGCTTAATGAACAAGGTCAAGATTGCTATGCTTTTGTGCATAAAACATTTCAAGAATATCTGTGTGCTAAAGAAATTAATTACCAAGCAGATGATCAAGACGATTTTGATATTGTTTTAGAGTATATTGATCAGCATCTCCATGACCCTCATTGGCGAGAGGTCTTACTATTATTAATTACTCAGCAAGCACCAAACAAAGCGGCTACAGCAATTAAAAGAGTTCTCAGCAGGAATAGCGAATATGAACAATGGTTGCATCGTGACTTATTATTTGCTGGGAATTGCCTTGCTGAAGATATCAAAAATTTAAAAAATGCCAAAGATTCTCCATCTATAGAAATGTTACAAGATTTAGTAAATCTTGAAATCAGCGATTCGTTGCAAGTTAGTTATCAAATTAAATCACAAGTATTTCAAGTTTTATGTAGCCTGAATGAAACAGCTTTTCAAACTCAAGCTCTGCAATTGTTAAAAGAGAAGGAGAAACAAATAGATCAAGTACGATTTCAAAAGTATTGTGCTGCATTAGGCGAAAAAGAAGTAGCAGTTAAAAAATTAATTGAGATGACAAAAAACCCTGACTCTAGTGTACGTTCTAATGCCGCACGTGCGTTAGGAGAAATAGGTTCAGAAAAAGCAATTACTGGCTTACTAGAACTCATTAAAGACTCAGAATATATCGTGCTTGTTAGTGCCACGGCCGCTCTGATAACAATAAATTCAGAATCAGCAATTCCTGGCTTACTGGCACTCATCAAAGATTTAGACGATGAAGTGAGGTTCTTTCCCAAATATGCGTTAGGAGAAATAGGTACAGAAAAAGCAATTCCTGGCTTACTAGAACTTCTCAA
>NZ_JAYGGZ010000022.1:8779-27120 GCF_034931465.1 Anabaena sp. UHCC 0399
AATTCAGAACCTGATGTGCGTTCTAGTGCCGCATTTGCACTGAATAAAATCGACAAAAAAATTCATAGTGTAGTCATTAATCTTTCTCAATGGATTAACGAACACCAAGATTCTGAATATATTGGATATGGGATAGATTTACTATGGGACTTGATATGTGGCTAGACAAGCTGACATTACCATCTGACAAATCAGTTTTGGCGAGATAGACATAGCATTACTTTAGGCGATGCCCAAAAAAATATTTCTAGATGTGATATAGTAGTCGCGTCTAGAAATTATCTTATCTACTCTACAAATATTTACTTAAATATTCGCAACCTATTTATTCCACAGTCACTGATTTTGCTAAATTCCGAGGCTGATCGACATCCAAACCGCGACGGGCGGCGATGTGATAAGCCAATAGTTGCAGAGGTACTACTGTAAGTATTGGCGATAGTAATTCATCCACTGATGACACAGGGAGCAAATCATTAAAAATTTCCGCAGCTTCGCCATCGTTGACTGGTGTTACCCCAATCAAGCGGGAATCTCTGGCTTTGGCTTCTTGAGAATTGGAAATCACTTTTTCATACACACTACCAGGAACTGCGATCGCAACTACCGGCACTTTGGCATCTAATAAAGCTATGGGGCCATGTTTCATTTCCCCAGCCGGATAACCTTCCGCATGAATGTAGCTGATTTCTTTTAATTTCAATGCCCCTTCTAAAGCAATGGGGAAGTTAATCCCTCTACCTAAAAAGATGAAATCTTGGGTTTCAGCAAATTCATGGGCTAAGTGTTCAGTTAATTCAACCTGACGTTCTAAAGTGTCCTCAATTGCTTGGGGAATCTGGCGCAACCCTTGAATAATCTCTATTAATTTTTCTGGTGCTAATAGCTGGCGGCGATTAGCTAAATCCAAAGCTAAGGCATAAAACGCCATCAGTTGGGCGGTAAAGGTTTTGGTCGCGGCTACGCCAATTTCAATACCTGCTAGGGTATTGATAATATGAGAAACCATCAAACCGAGGCTACTTTCTGGACGATTGGTAATGCCTAAGAGTCGGGCTTGATATTGGGGTGCTTGCCCTTGGCGACGTTCTTTTTCCATGCCTAACGCCGCCAAAGTATCGGCGGTTTCCCCTGATTGGGTAACACCAATAATTAATGTATTCGGAGTCAGGGGTGATGGTGCATAGCGATACTCAGAGGCGTAGTGTACCTGAGTGGAAATTCCTGCTAGTTGTTCGAGTAAATATTTGCCTACTAAGGCGGCGTGCCAACTTGTACCGCAGGCGACGATATGAATCTGCTCTAAATCTGAGTAAAATTCCTCTGGTAAGCCCAGATTCACCTTATCATGATCAAAATATGCTTCTAAACTAGCTCTAACTACTCCTGGCTGCTCATAAATTTCTTTGAGCATGAAGTGTTTGAATCCCTGCTTCTCTACCATTGTGGGATTCAAGTTCAGCATCCGGGGCTGTTTTTTTAGCCTGTCGCCAGCAAAGTTATAAATCTCTACACCCAATGGGGTCAGGCGGGCAATTTCACCGTTTTCTAGGGGTAGTACAGCGCGGGTATAGGCAACGATCGCCGGTGTGTCAGACGCACAGAAAAACTCACCTTGACCAAATCCTATCACCAATGGTGCTTGTTGGCGGACAACAATCAACTCGTCGGGATAGTCAGCCGCAATTACTGCGATCGCAAATGCCCCCTCTAGATGATTGGCTGCTTGACGCACTGCTTCCAAAAAGGGCGAGGGGGAGGTGGGGAGAGGGGGAGAGGGAAGATTTTGGAAATATTCGGCAATCAGGTGCGGAATCACTTCTGTATCGGTCTCTGAACGGAACTGATGCCCTTTATTTTTCAGTTCCTCCCGTAACTCACGGTAGTTTTCAATAATCCCATTTTGGACGACGGCGATTCGCATAGCCGTATCCATGTGGGGATGGGCGTTATGTTCCTCTGGTTTGCCGTGAGTTGCCCAGCGTGTATGACCGATGCCTATTTGGGCTGGATTTGCTAATTGTTCGAGTTTAGAACGCAGGTTATGTAGTTTCCCTTTGGCGCGTATACAATTCACCTCTCCTTCCCAAACAGTGGCAATCCCGGCGGAGTCATAGCCGCGATACTCTAGTTTTTCTAGCCCAGACAACAAAATTTCTGTCGCCGCTTGAGTGCCTATATACCCAACTATGCCGCACATTGCTCACACCACTCTTTCTTCAGAATAATTAAATCCAGTATAGTTGTTAGCACAAAAGTCGGGTCGCCACAAAGGCACAAAGAAAAAAGGAGCAGATTGCTCCTTTCACCACTAGGTATATTTATTAATTTCTAGTTTGGGATTGTAGGATGAGCGATCGCCCACCCTACAACGCTAAAGATGCTTGCTATCGAAACAATGAATCGAGAAGCTCAATCAAAAACTGGTAATCAGTTCCTTAGTAAGCTAGACCCATACTGCGAGTTGTTTCTGCGCCCAGGTAAACCCGGATGCTCAAAAAGTCAGTGGGGCAGGCAGTTTCGCATCTCTTGCAGCCTACACAGTCTTCTGTACGAGGTGAAGCAGCTAGTTGAGCAGCCTTACAGCCATCCCAAGGAACCATTTCCAGTACGTCAGTTGGGCAAGCGCGGACACATTGGGTGCAGCCAATGCAGGTATCGTAGATTTTTACGGTATGAGACATTGAAAAAACAGCTCCTTTCCAGTGATCTTTTCTGTGAAAGAATCATAATCAAGGCATAGTTTACCTCAGTCGCTTATACGCCGTAAGTAAAAGGCTACATAACTTCAAACAATGTAATAGGCACTTTGAAAAATTTGCTTTTACGGGATATCTCCCTTTCCTTGTAAATCAGCCACTTCACAGGCTCGTATTTACCCTGACCACTATTCTCGCTGAAATTTATTTGTAAATATATGTGAAGGATAAGTTGAGTTATTAAAGATTCTGTACTGGTAGTTATCTATTGTACTCATCAGTATTCGTCTATTCTCTCGTACAACGCGGCGGAAATTAAGATACCATTCTAAATCATTCAAAACCTTAAAATACAGTTTTTTGACTTTTGACTTCCGCGTAGCGGTACTAATTCCTGTCTCTAACTAAAATTATTCGCTAATATTGTCTCGATTTGATCGCTGGTGGAGTGTGAATGTTTGTGTGGCGTAAATATGTTGTTATTGCTCCTGTTAGTTTGAGTATTGCTTTATTGTTGACTGGTTGCGCGGAAGATCAGGCTTCCCAGTGTCATCGGCTGATTCAAGTGGTAAATGAGGGAAATGCTCTAATTGATCAAAATAAAGGACAGCAGGTGATTACAAGCTGGCAATTATCTAAAGATTTAGAAGCAATCACTAAATCCTTAGACGAACTCAAGTTGTCAGATCCCCAGTTGCAGCAAGTTCAAGGCGGTTTTATGAGAGTATTTGAGAATCTTAGTCAGGCGATCGCTAAAGCATCTCAAGCACTTGGTGCAGCCAAAAATGCCGAAGCATCAGCATCCGGTAGGGAAAAACTCCAACAGGCTAGAAAAGAAATTGATACCGTACTCACCAATGCAGCTAAAACGGCTGGTAAGGACTCTGATGTACTTGTCAAGCAACTAAATCAGTATTGCAGTCAAAGGAAAGAATAACTAATGACTAACGACTCTTGACTTTATGAAATTTTTAAAATGCTAGTAACTTTTATTACAATTTTTTAAAAATCATCCTGAATAACACCATTATCTCTAGTTAAAGGAAATATTGGTGTTAGTCAAATGATATACAATGAGTGACATAAGTCTACTGATGACTGGTGTGTTGACTGACAATCCAGCATCTTTGCCTGATCAGTTCCCTGTGCAGTCTCCTATTCAATCAGATACAGTAGGGCAAAACTCAATACAGGAGTCATTTCCAACATTTCCCCATGCTGACATTACACCACCAGAATTTCTACAGGTGGATATGGGAGAAGGCTATGGCTGTGTTGATTATCCTAGTAAAGCTGATGAAGAAAACCTCGCCATTACTCATGATCAATTCGTCGCAGCTTTAGAAACTTGTCTCCAGCAAATCGATGAATTATTGACTAACAATATAGATAACACTATCGAGCTAGAGGATTTCATCTTACTGCAACGCTTGCAAAATGAGGTTGAGTTAGAAATAGCGCAATTACAGCAGCGTCTAGCAGTAGGCGTTGGCGCAGCCTCTCGTAGAGATGGCGTTCCGCCCATCGTAGGTGATTGCGCGGAGCGCAGTGCCGGAGGCGATCGCAAAACTAACGAAATAGCAGCATAGCAATTTTCTACAACTACCAATTAAATAATTCGGGAATCAGCGCAAGGTAGATTGTAATCTACCTAAGAGCTAGGACAAGAGCGAAATTCAGCTGCATAAACTTATCGCAAGTTCTTAGTAGTAGTTTTTACCTCTACTGAGAACTTATTTTTCTAATCTGGCAATTTTAAATCATTGAGGAGAGGTGATAAGCCCAGTTTTTCATCAAAAAGTCAGGGTTTTGAGGTTTCTTAATTCTCGCGAATCAAATAAGATTACTTGTAGATGTGCTTTCAGTAATTTTCTAGCTATACTAGCTACTTAGAGTAGTTCACTAAACAATTTTGGATGAGTGATTTTATACTGCAAAATAAAATATATGAAACCCTATAAATCAGGTTGTGTAAATTGTTGACCCTGTTTTATACAACACTTAAGATAATCTGTATATTTATCATCACTAAATCAACTATTCAATAGTACAAAAACAATCCCCATTAATCAAATATCTTGCGAGTAATTAGCTATGACAGAGCAATTGATAGCCAAAGTTTTGCAGGTGTTAAGCATAAATATGCGGTGGATGACTTGGAATTTATTCCTCGCTGTTATCCCTCTGCTATTAAGCATTTGGCTATTTCGCAATAACCGGAGACGCCCTTGGCTATGGTGGTTAGGATTTTTAGTGTTCTATGCCTTTTTACCAAACGCCCCTTATTTGTTAACTGATGTTATTCATTTAATCCATGATATCCGTGAAATTCAATCTGTTTGGCTGATTACTTTGGTGTTAATTCCTGTTTATTTAGTGGTAATTCTGGGTGGATTTGAAGCTTATGTTATATCTTTAATTAACTTGGGTCACTACTTACACCGCATTGGTAAAAGCCAATGGATTTTATGGGTTGAGTTAATTACTCACGCTCTTTGTGCAATTGGTATTTATTGGGGGCGTTTCTTACGTTTCAATAGTTGGGATTTTATTACTCAGCCAGATGCTTTATTAACTAGAGGTGTCGAGGAGCTTTTAGGAAAACAGCCGTTGATTATTATTGCTATCACCTTTTTGGTACTCTTGGTTTTGTACTGGATTATGAAACAAGTAACTCTTGGCTTTGTGCGTAAAAAAAATACTAAAATAGAGATAGAATCAGGAACAACAAATAATTTTTAGTAAGTCAAAAAAACTATTCTTGTTACATAATTAGATTTACTTGTGCCTACTTACTGATTAATTTTCGGGATCATGGGGGATAGTGACTGTTGACATAAAATCCCCTTGCTTGCTAGCCTTCATAGCGTCAAAAGTACCTTTGATAGTGCCGGCAATGGGAACAGCCACCAATGTTCCCAATAAACCTGCTATTTCATATCCCATCAAAATAGCTACAAAAATCCAAATAGGATTTAGTCCAATAAAGTTGCCGAGTAACTTGGGTGCTAAGAGATTATCTTTAATCTGTTGCATGATAATTGCTGCTAGGGCAACTTGGACAGCTAACCACCAATTTTGTAGCAGCACCAAAAGAGTTACTGTCCCAATACCTAAAGCAGCCCCAATAAAAGGAATAAGTTCAGAGATACCAATGAGGATGGCAAATAATAAGGCAAAGGGTACTTTGAGAATCAAAAATATTGGGGTAAGGACTACAACCATGAATAATCCTAGTAATATCTGACTGAGAAAGAAGTTTTGGAAATTGAGATGCAAAGACTTAGTGAAGGGGACTCTGAATTTAGAGGGTAGAAGATTGATTAAACCATACCAGACGCGATCTCCATACAACAGCATATAAAATGCTAGTACAACTACCAAGACAAAATTCAGCAATCCTGAAAGTAACGTTCCCGCCACCCCCACCGCACCGGAAGCCAACTGCTGTACAACATTCTGAATGCTCGCGTTAATTTGATTACTCAGCACCCTCAAATCAATACGTAACTGTCGCTGTTTAGCAAACGCCTCTAATTGCACTAAATTAGCTTGACTCGCAGTTAACCAATCAGGAATCTTATTTAATAATTGAATTGTTTGGTCAATGACTATTGGTACTAGAGTTACACCCAAAATGCCGAAAAGTGTCAAGGTGAAGAGTAAAACAATGATTACAGCTTGGGTACGAGTGATTCTAGCCTGTTCAAAGAATTTCACTGGATAATTCAGCAAGAAGGCTAAAATCGCCGCAAAGCTCAAAATAGTAATAGGGTGCTGAAAGTAGCCGAAGAGTACAGATAACAGCCAAACATTCAGAGCGACAATAGGGCCACTCAGACCATAGAATAATAGACTTTGAAGGTATGCCGAACGGCGCATCTGACGCAATCGATTTTACTACTCCTATAGTCAATAGATATTAGTCACCTGTCACCTGTCCCCAGCCTTTTTAAATAATAAGGAAGTAATTAAGATGGATAAAACCATAGCCGACCTTCGCAAAGACTATACATTGGAAGGTCTGAGTGAAACAGAAGTTGATCCCAACCCTTTCGTACACTTTAAAAAGTGGTTTGAGCAGGCATTAGCCGCCGAACTTCCAGAACCCAATGCGATGACTCTAGCCACAACTACGCCAGATGGGAAGCCATCAGCGAGAATGGTACTATTAAAAGATTTTGATGAGAGGGGTTTTGTTTTCTTCACCAACTATAACAGTCGTAAAGGACAAGAACTAGTAGCAAATCCCCAAGCAGCTTTGGTTTTCTGGTGGGCAGAACTAGAACGTCAAGTCAGAATTGTAGGAAGTGTAGAGAAAGTTTCGGAAACTGAATCAGACTATTATTTTGAAAGTCGTCCTGGTAAAAGCCGTTTGGGTGCATGGGCTTCTAATCAAAGTGAAGTCATCCCCAACCGAGAAGTTTTAGAGCAACGGATGCAGGAATTTCAGAGTAAATATGAAAACCAGGAAGTCCCCCGTCCCCCCCATTGGGGAGGTTTTCGGTTAATTCCCACAGAAATTGAGTTTTGGCAAGGACGCTCTAGTCGTTTGCACGATCGCTTGCTTTATACTCCTTTAGAGACAGGCACTTGGAAAATTGAGCGTTTATCACCATGAGAGAGTGCTGAGTAGGGAGTAATGAGTAGGGAGTAATGAGTAGGGAGTAATGAGTAGGGAGTAATGAGTAGGGAGTAATGAGTAGGGAGTAATGAGTAGGGAGTCAGCGAACCTACGGAGGTTGATTTTATCTGTCTTAATGGCCATATCGTCAAGATAATCTAATCGCTCATTACTCATTACTTACTCATTACTGATTACTCAGCACTCAGCACTCAGCACTCAAAACTATTCTGCTTTAGGCGCAAACTGTAATTTGGGATCGGGCATAAAGGTATATCTCAGATATATGCCTCCCCAGATAAATAAGATAATTAGTAACGCACCAATTCCTAAGGGACTAGGTAGCCAGAATACTACTTCTATGTGGTTCAGTTCACCGGGTTGGAGTTGCCATACTAATTGCTTGCCTTTTTTCTCTGGTTCGACAGCATTTTCAGCGACTGGAATACTTTTAGCACCCCAAGGAGTGTTTAAGGCAAATTCTAAATTGAGAATAGAACCAGCATCGGCTAAGACATTACCTTTACTAGCAATTAAAGCTAGCGATCGCAAGTCTAAATCGTAAATTAATTTATTCCGTACTACTAATAAAAAATTATTCTGGAATAAAAGTAAATTAGATTCAATTTTTGGTAGTTCTGAATTAGCCTCTGTTGTGTCAGCGTCTGTTGTTTCCTGGTTATGAGAATTAAAAAAATCATTAAATTTGGTTTGCAATTCTTGACCATTACTAAAAGGAATTGTCACCACTACTTCTTCTCTAGAAATACGCCTGGCTTTACCTTCTAGCTTGCGAGCGCGTTTTTCTATACTATTTAACCATTCATAAACATAATCACCGCTAAAACTAGTCAATCTTTCTTCTAACCTAATATGCTGTACCAGTTCCCCACTATTAGAGTTATTAAAATTCACTCCCACATCGTACTGAACACAACCAGACAATAGCAGTGATATTAACAATACCAAAGGCAGAATCTTGCGACCCACTAATTTAAATGGTCTACTTAACACTGTTAAACTGGTTCTCAAAATAGAATAATTCATTAAATACACTCCTCTAAAAAGTTAAATAAATTCACCTAGCTTGAACATAAAGGCTATATTTCTCCGTGTCTCTGTGTCTCTGTGGTTAAAAATATCTTAATTTCACCACAGAGGCACAGAGGCAAGAATACAATTCTTTTGACTTTTGATTTTTGACTTTTGACTTCCGCCTTGCGGCACTAGCCCATGTTCTGCTAAGTCCTAAAATCCTTGCCAAACCAAGTAAGAAATAGTCAACCCAATGGCAATTAATGCTACCCAGATAAAGCGATTATCTTTAGTATTAACTTGACTAAGATCCACAAGTTCCTTTTCGGCTGGTGCTTTGCGTTGAGAAGATTGGCGAGGCTTGGGAGGTATAAGGATTTTCGATTCATTATCAGATAGTGCGCCTAAATCAGGAATCTCGGTCATCCAATTACTCGGTCTTTTCAGCTTTGGTGCTTGCAGGATATATACTAACTGGCGTGCTTGATCACGGGTTTCTGAGTGGGGATGACGACGGAGTTCTTGGCAAAGCGCGATCGCATCTTCTGTTCTTCCGGCTGCTTCATAGGCTGTGACTAACCAAATACCTACTTCACCCCCCAAACGAGAGTTACGTTCCAATAAATCCTTTGCTTTTTCCAGATTCTCCACAGATTCTCGATATTTGCCATTTTCAAAGGCAATTTTACCTGCTTGGTATCTAGTTCTCGCTAGTTCTAAAGTTTCTGTATTCACCACTGTTTACTAACCAATCAGCACTCTTTTTATTTTGCCAAGCTTTGAGCATTGAGAATGGGGCATTGGGCATATAAATAACTTCTGCTTCCTCTCTTCAACTAAACTGAGAACCTAAAATCATCGTCCCAATACCAACATCGGTGAAAATTTCCAGTAGTAGGGCGTGGGGAATACGGCCGTCGATGATGTGGGCTGCACGTACCCCTTGGGCAAGTGATCGCACGCAACAATTAACTTTGGGGATCATCCCGCCACTGACTGCACCACTCACAATCAATTCCCTCGCTTCCCGAATATCTACTTTCGGAATTAAGGTTGAGGGATCTTTATAATCTTTTAAAATCCCTCTGGTGTCAGTTAGTAAAATCAACTTTTCTGCCCCCAAAGCGGCGGCGATCTCTCCGGCGATAGTATCGGCGTTAATGTTATAAGCTTGTCCCGACTCATCAGCTGCAACGCTTGATACTACTGGAATATAGCCATTACTAGAAAGTGTTTCTAAAATTTTGATATTAACGTTGCTAACTTCCCCCACAAAGCCAATACCTTCTTGACCTTGGGGACGGGCAGTAATCAAGTTACCATCTTTACCACATAGTCCGACAGCTAAACCGCCAGCTTGGTTAATTAAGGCGACAATTTCTTTATTAACTCGACCTACCAGCACCATTTCCACAACATCCATTGTGGCGGCATCTGTGACACGTAGACCGTTTTTAAATTGTGGTTCGATGCCCAGTTTATCTAACCAACTGTTAATTTCTGGGCCGCCACCGTGGACTAAGATTGGCCGCAAGCCGACGCAAGATAAAAAGACAATATCGCGGATAACTTGGCTTTTTAGGGTGCTATCTTTCATGGCAGCACCACCATATTTAACAACAACGGTGCGTCCGGCGAATTGTTGAATATAAGGTAGTGCTTCGCTGAGAACACGCACCCGCGTAGCTTCAGTTTGCCTGATGTACTCAGTATCGTTAACCATTGTGAACAGGAGTTGAGACTTACATATTTATGCAAGTCAGTGTAGAAGAATTTTTACTTAGTCACAATCTCTTATTACATATCTTTGGGGACAGGTGATAGGTGACAGGGGACAGGTGACAGAGTAGACAAGGTAGAGAGTAACTCATGCTCAATGACTAATGACCATTCACTGTTGACTTTTTTAACACACTAGGAATTGCCGCCATTATTTTGTCAGCAATTTGTTCTGGTGTTTCTCCTTCTATTACAGAAATTCGCAGATCAGCTTGGGCGTACAGTGGTGTACGTTGTTCGAGGAGCGATCGCAGTTTCCCTTGGGGATCAGCATCTTGCAGTAGTGGTCTTGTGGTATCCTCAGCTAAACGGGTATAAAGTAATTCTACTGGCACATCTAGCCACACAATTAAACCGTGATGTAAATAACCCCAGTTTTCTCGCTTTAAAACAATACCCCCTCCTGTCGCGACAGTCAGCTTGGTATAGGCACAAACTTGGCCTAACACATCACTTTCCAACTGGCGAAATGCTGCTTCTCCTTCCTCTGCAAATATTTGGTTAATAGATTTTTTTGCAGACTGGGCAATTACACTATCAGTATCAATAAATCCATAACCTAATTGCTTGGCAAGTAATTGACCTACCGTGGTTTTACCAGCCCCCATCATCCCGATTAGGTATAGATTGACCCCTTGTAACAAACTACTCACGCTACTTTAAAACTCCGTTTTCAGACGACTTTCTCGTGTATGGTTTTGGCGGCGTGCTGTCAACATGGTCTGCATTAATAAGCAGTCTTCTTGTTCGGCACTTAATTTAAAATTTTCCTCCATTATTCGCTCAATTGTATACTCAATTAATATGGGAGTTTGAGCAAATTTCCCTGCTTGCTGTTCAATCAGAGAACGCTTTTGTAATAAATCTACTGCTTCTAGGATTAATCTTTGCGATAGTCGTGGCGATAATCCTGGTATGATATTTTCTTGTAACTGACTTACTGAAATAAAATCTTGATTGATAGCTAGCCAATACAGCACATTTTTTTCTATCGGCGATAGGCGATTAAATTGTTGATCTAAAATTAAGCGCATATCTCCGAATACAAAAGTACCCTGGTTCAGAAATTCTGCAATGTTGCCACCAAATAATTCTTGAGTAGCTGTGGCTACTAGTTGTAAGAATAAGGGATTACCTCCATACCAATCAAGTAATATTTGCGATTCTTTCTCTGGAAGTTCACTCAACCCTTTACCTTGGAGAATTGACAGGCTTTCTTTTTTACCTAGCCCCATGATTTTCCAGCAGCGAATAGGTAATTTTTCACCTTCTAAAACTGCAATTTCTGGTGTTTTCTCTCGACTAGTCAAGACGAAACAGCTTTGATGTTGTGATTCTCCTATTCGGCGAATTAATTCTTGATAAATCTCATGTCCTGGATGGTATTTAATTGGCGATAAAAGAGAAGTAATTGCCGAATCATCTTGACTAGAATTACTGTTTTGTGTGTATTTATTTTGACTCGCTAAAACTGAATCAAAATTATCCAACACAATTAAACAACGAGCAGAACGCAAACAATCTATCAGTTGTGAAAGTTTATGTTCTACTGTATCGGCAATTTTATACTCTAGGTTTGGGGATAAAGCAGTAATAAGTTCATCTAATATCTGCTCTAGGGTAGGTGCAAGACGTAGCGATCGCCAGATAATATACTCGAAGTCTTGTTGCATCTCTTGGGCTAGTTTAACAGAAAAAGCTGTTTTCCCTATTCCAGCCATGCCCAAGATTAGGACTAGCCGACAATGGTCTTGTAAAATCCACTGTTTAATTTTTGTTAGTTCTGTAGTTCTCCCCTGAAAATTACTAACATCAATCGCTGCACCCCAATTAATGAGAGGTGTTGATTTAATTTTAACTAAGTTAGTTTCTAGTTCTTTTTGACTTTTTTTATTGCTGTCAACTGGTTGTAATAACAACCTATCTTTTTTGTATCCTGCTTTTTCTAACAAATAAGTGACACGACTCCAATTCTTGACTTTGATTGAGTATCCAGCTTGCGTACTCAACATTTCTTCTATATATTTATACAGCCCATTAGACAAATAAACTCTGACTGTACTACTACTCCGACTTTGATAAACTACACTGGCAATTTCTGCGGGACTACATCCACATAATAATCCTCTAAGGAATTTCTTTTCTACGGGAGTAAGAGCCTTACCTTTATTGGATGCTAAATCTATGTATAATTTTTCTAACTCCCAATTATTTGTTGCCTCTAGAAATTCCTCTATTTGATTGGAATTAAATGTTGTCATTACTGGTTTATATGTATTTAATGTAACCTTGGCAATATATTAGCGATTCTTCTATAAAGTCAGAATAAATCACAGATAAATTTATAACGAATTTCCTAACTTTTGTTAGGTGACTATCTAGTGATTAATTAGATATGGTTAGGCTTAATGGAAAATTTATATAGCTTGTCTGAAACTTTAAGTGAAACAGTTTCGTCAATCTTGACTATGATTACTCTATCTTTTCACTGAATGTTTCACTGGTGCATATTACTGAGTCATATAAGGCACGATAAGAGAATTGTTAACTCTAATAAGGACAGCAGATCAAAGTGTAAAAAATGACTAATTTTGCATAATTATTAATCGGCTTGATTAATTCACAGGTTGGGGCTTAAAGAATACTGCATATTTCCCGATCATTAGCCCAAATCTATTAATGTGGTGTGTAATGAGGCATCAACCATGACTCGAATTCGTGACGTTGTGCAACAGGCTTTAGTAACTGGCTATCTGACGGTTGAAGCAGAAAATCAATTACGTTATTTATTAACTACTCAGTATGATTTAGAAGATTTAAACGCCTTCATGACTTTACAAGAAGCAGCCATGAACGGCAATGTCAAGCAAGAATCCCGTGAACAGTGTAGAAAAGAGAGGAGACAATGGGGAGTAGAGAGTAGGGTTTGACACTCTCCGGGCTAAATCCACGGAGATTCTCCTCATCTACCTACGAGGTTTATCATCTTCAGAATCATCATCTTCAAAGAAACTCCAGTCCTCATCCTCCTCATTGTCGGCATTGTTAGTTGGTGGTTGATTTGGTGGTTGATAAGGCGGAATGATGACTCGGTAATCAGCATCGTAAACTGATTCAGACTTACCTGCGGCGGTATTTTTTGGCTCACGGTAACTATAGGAATAGGTAGAACCAGATTGAGAACCCGTTTTGCTTGGTTGTGGGCGTTCGTAATTAGTAGAGTCTCGAACTGGCTCACTTTCAGAACTAGACTTAGGTGCTGGGGGTGACTGTTGATCAAAATTCCAGTCATCATCTGCACTGTTCTTTTCCCAATCATCAAATTCGTCGTCAAATGTCTCTTTCCTGGCTGGCTCTGCTTGGCTTTTTGGTGGTGGAGTGTATGGTGCAGATGTAAATTCTTCTCGACTCTTAGCTTTGCTACGCCTAGAAGTTGTATTTGATGAGGAAGGAATTTGGCGTGGCTCGAAATAATTAGATAATTTATACAAACTAGTAATTAATAAAGATGTACCAGCACCAGCAGCCGTGCTAAACAAAATCCACATTGCCAAGGGTAATGGCTGGCTTCGCATACCTAAAAAGACTAGCGATAGCACAGGCGACCAATTTTGAACTAACAATAGTGTTAGTCCGCCCATGATTGCTATTAACAGAATTAAACGAATTACAGCCATAAAGCAGGGGAGCAGGGAGCAGGGAGCAGGGGAGCAGGGGAGAAAAATTCAGGAATCAGGAATCAGGAATCAGGACTTAGCACTCAGGACTCAGGACTCAGCACTCAGGACTCAGCACTCTTTTACTTTTAACTTATTTGTTGCCTTCCCAACGTTGAATAGGTATGCAATCAATATCTAGTTGATCTAAAACACGAGCAACTACAAAATCAATTAAGTCCTCGACGGTTTGAGGGTTGTGATACCAAGCTGGAATAGCAGGGACAATGCGGACTCCAGCCTCTGCTAAAGTTGTTAAATTTCGCAGGTGAATTAGGCTAAAGGGAGTTTCACGAGGGACAACAATTAACTTGCGTCCCTCTTTAATTTGAACATCGGCGGCTCGTTCTAGCAAGTCGGTACTCAAACCGCCAGCTAACTTGGCGACGGTACTCATACTGCAAGGAATGACAATCATCCCCAAGGTGCGAAAAGAACCACTGGCGATATTTGCTCCGACATTACTCCAAGGGTGACAGCGTAGCTTACCTCCAAGAGCAACTCCAGCTTGTTCGCGCCAGAATTGCTCTTGCTGATTTGGGTCTGCTGGCATCCGAGTATCCTGTTCGGCTTGCCAAACCATGTAACTTGATTTAGAGGCGACTAATTCAACTTCATAGTCTGCTGCCAGCAGATATTTAAGGGCGCGAACGGCGTAAATCAGGCCAGATGCTCCTGATACGCCGATAATTAGGGGTTTGCTATGATATGTCACCGGTGCTTAACAAAAATTTACTCTTCCTCAGCATAAGGGTCTAAATCATCTGACTCAAGATCGTTACGTAGGTAGATATCCGGCATATCACCATTTACATTACCAACACCTAAGCCTTTAACTAAGCCATCGCTACCAACGGTGACTAAATCTATTTGTTGGCGATAGTAATCGACGCTTTTCACTTGGACGGAGACGCGATCGCCTAATCTATAGGAAGCACGATTTTTCCTGCCAAATAGTGCCTGTTGTCTAGCGCGATATTCATACCAGTCATCTTTGAGGGAACTAACGTGTACCAGTCCTTCTACCCGTAAAGGCACACCAGGATTACCCTTGACTTCAAAATCCACGGCTGGGACTTCAATTTCTACAAAGAAACCATAGGATTGTACGCCGGTAATCACGCCTTGAAATACTTGCCCAATGCGCTGTTTCATGAGTTGGGCTTTTTGCAGTCCGGCTAAATCGGCTTCAGCTTCTTGGACTTCTTTTTCCCTATCGTTGATTTGGATAATCACCCGCGTCAAGTCACTTTGCAGTTCTTGCTGCAATTCTGGGGGGAGGACATTCCAGTTAATTTCCCCGTGACTGTAGGAGTGGCGCAGGTTTACCCGTTCTTTCACACGGGTATTGCGGCGATCGCGCCCGTGTTCTAGTAGCTGATAGTACACTCTCTGCATCAGTAAGTCAGGATAACGCCGTAAGGGGGACGTGCAGTGAGTGTATTGTGCTAGTGCCAGACCAAAGTGACTCCCTTTAGTGGTGCTGTAAACTGCTGGTTTGAGGGTATCTTGCAACAAATAAGTCAACACTTGCTCAGAGGGGGAGTCAGCAAAAGCTCTAGTCAGGTGTTGATAATCTAGGGGTTCAATATCTACCTCTGGTTCTAGGGATAATTCCACACCTAAGTTAATCGCTAACTTCAGCATTTCCTGTACGTCTTCCGGGTCGGGTGTACCTTGTAAACGCCAGATAGCGGGAACACCTAGGGCGTTGAGGTGGGTAGCCATTAGTTCATTAACTAATAGCACTAATTCTGTGAGTAGCGATCGCACTGGGGAATCATTAACAATCACAGCCCCCAGACTTCCTTCATCACAATAGGGGTTTTGGTTGGCGGGTAAATTTAACTGCAAGCTACCACGAGCCAGACGCACTTGTTTGATCCCTGTGCCGATACTGATGAGATTTTGGATTAGTTCTATGGCCTGTGGGGATTCTTTTTTCGCTTTACCTTGGAGAATGTTTTCTGCTTGTTGTTTGGTAATGGCTGTATCTACATGAATGACACTCGGTTGGATTTCCCATTCCAACACTGCTCCTGATTGGGGAGAAATGGTCATTAAAAACGAGATAGCCAAGCGATCGCTTTTGGGAACTAATGAACAGCGATCGGCTACGGTTTCTGGTAACATGGGCAACACTAAGTCTCCCAAATACACTGACCTACCGCGTTTGAGGGCTTCCCTATCTAAAGGTTCGTCAGGTTGGACATAGTGAGAAACATCGGCGATGTGAAAGCCTAATTGCCAATTACCAGCGATGGTTTTTTCTAAACTCAAGGCATTTTCTATTACCTTCGTGTCACTATTGACTTCAGTAATCGCAATAGTAAATAAATTACGTAAATCTAGTTTGTTTTTCAGGTCAGCTTTCAACAGCCTTTTAGATAACTTGGCAGATGCATCTAAAATTGACTCGGAGAAAGTCCGAGATAAATCGTGTTTACAGGTAACTAAATCTATATCAGCTGCGGCTTCAGCATCACTACCGAGAATTTGAACTACTCGACCAAGGGGGGGATACTGAGCTAAGGGATAACGCAGCACTTCCACATGGGCTAGGTGGTCGAGGGCTTCCTCTAATTTCATCCCGTTAGTGAGGATTTTGAGTTCAAAGAGGAGTCGGTCATCTAAGGGAACAGCCCGAAAACCGTTTTCTACTTGTTTAATCCGTGCTAGCAAAGTGTGATTAGAGCGTTCTAAAATTAACTTTACTTCTCCTTCAGGAGAACGGCGACGACTACCTTCTTTGAGAACTCTAACTAAAACGCGATCGCCATTCCAAGCATTACTCAAATGGCTTTCGCGGATATAAATATCCTCCGCGCCTTCCACATCTTGAATAGCAAAGCAAAAGCCTTTACTAGAACAACGCAATTTGGCTTCAATCAGACCTTCTTCTGTAATGCGGCGATATTTACCCCGTTCTTTCGCCAAAAGCCCGATTTTTTCCAACACCTCCAAGGCAATGTGGAGTTTTTCTAAACTGTCTTCATCCTCGCAACCTAGTTTCTTTTCCAAAACTTTGCGAGCTACCAATTTATCATCGGTGAAATTGGCAAGGAGTGTAGCGATTGAAAATTCCATGCAGTGAACCGACCTTTGGTCAAAACATCATGTTGGTTTAATCTGGTTCTTTGCCGTATGCCCTCACGGACTACAGTATATTAGCTGGAAACGAATTGCCCTGAGGCCGAGTTCCCGACGTTCTCATAAAGGCTCATCCACCCAGGCGGGAAGATGCTATTTTACAAGATGATCCGCGTAGCTTGCTTTTCCGGAGGAGTACACTCTGACGGACTTCTCACTGCATGACAATTTCAGAGTTAGTTTACGCTTCAGTACCTTCACCTAACCAAACTCATTAAAGTAAGGCTGATTGAGAGTTTTCCCGTTAGTGTTAATTACACGACTGGTTTTGAGTCCTGGGTGGGAATGACTTTCCACATCACCCAAAAAAAGCGTCACATAGGGGAAACTACAGGTGTTTGATGGTCTAGCTTGAAGGTACTTTTACGCCATAAGACTCTGATTTTTTACTAGGAGCAACTGCCGAATTACCCAATTTGTCAGTATGTAGAATCAGTAACAAACAGGTAGCAGCCTAACAAGCAGTGAGGGCGAACCTTATCTCCATTATTGTAGATTTAGAGCGCACTTCCAGAAAATAGTTTTGGATCATGAATTGGGTAATCAGTATAGCATTAATAGTCAAGCTACTCAGAATGAGTTAACAGTGATTATCAAAGGCGATCGCAAATGCTACAGCCATGTAAAAACAGTTTTGCGATCGTCTCCAGTTAGCCAACTTGTTACCTATACGTCCTAGGCAAATCTTTTCTGAGAGCAGATTTAGCATCTACACCCATGCTTCTGTACGAGTGAAATAAAAAAATTAGCAACACCAAGATATAGTGGACTAATTATATTCATATATTGTTTACCCACAGAAAACTGAGTGGATGTAAAGTTAAAATACATTTATTTAACCACTTTAGACAAGCTTAGTCACACTCACTCAGGTTTCTCATCTGACACAATTTTTTTGACAACTTGGGTAAGATAAAAAATCTATACTGAGCAAACAGTGGCTGGGGTAAATTGGTAGTATCAACCACATAATTTCATAGACATAGATTTGGTGGCAGTATTATGTTGGCTCAATTCCAGAGCTTGTATCCCAACGGCAGTTTAGTTTCTGAACTAGTACAAATTTTTCAGGGAAAATATATTGTCCGGGCAAGCGTTCAAATAGAAGGTGTAATCCGTGCTACTGGTATGGCATCAGCCGAAAGCGTAGAAGTAGCTGAAGACAAAGCCAGAACTAGGGCATTGATGGTATTGGGAATTACCGATACGGCTCAGACATCAGTACAAGTTGCCCCAGAAGCAATATCACCAGTACAATCAGTACAAGTTGCCCCAGAAGCAATATCACCAGTACAATCAGTACAAGTTGCCCCAGAAGCAATATCACCAGTACAGTTT